>JBBWZS010000108.1:0-4193 GCA_039649175.1 Acidimicrobiaceae bacterium | reverse complement strand
GGGAGACATCGTCACGCTTGATGCCGGGGAGCTCGATCTCGACCACGTAGCCGTCGTCGGTCTCCTCCAGGTCGGCCAGAGGTGTGAAGGCGCCGCCGAGGAGAGACGGCACATCGGTCCAGCGCTCGAGATAGCCCCGAAGTTGCTGGTTGAGCCGGTTCAGCTCGGCCAGGGGCTCCCAGCGGGAGGCCTCACCCGGATCGTGTCGCACGGGAACGGACATGTCAGTACCTCCTTCTCCGTGTGTCCGATGACATCTTCGCCAACGTTGACAAAGAGAGACTCAGATTTATTCCTGCCCCGCGAGCAGGGCTTCACCCGCCGTACCATCCGGGCGGTGACCCGACGACGAACGGACCTGTCCGTGAAGCTTGGGATCGCCACGGTGGTCCTGCTCGTCGCCGTCGGGTGCGGGCGATCACACTCGGAACCAGAAACGGCTCTGTCGGTTCCCGCCTCGACGGTTGGCCCCGGCACCGGCGCGCCGACCAGACAAGGGTTCATCGACAAGGCCACGTCGATATGCGCCACCGCCCTTCTCAAGACCGGCTCGCTGCCCAAACCGACGTCGGCTGATCCCGCTGCCCACCTCGCCTACCTGCAAACCCTGGCCCCGATCCTCGACGAGGAGTTGAACGGGCTGAAGGCCATCCCTGTCCCCATCGGCGACGAGGCGAAGATCTCTCTCATCATCGGCTGGGTCAACGGGGAGAAAGGCGCTGTTGACGCCGAGATCTCGACCCTGCAGGACAAGGCGGCACCTCCCGACCTCCTGGCCAAGGCCATGGTCGGCCTCGAGGACGGTGCCGCCGGAAACGCCGAACGAACCACCCAGGACGCCCACACCTACGGCTTCGCCTGCTGAGGGAGCAGACCGCCGCTCGGTGCAGCGGCCAGGCTGGACTGCGGCACACGAAAGGCTCCGCTGAGAGCTGCTGCCTCCCGGCCCTGACTCGGTTCACGGACTTCCGTTGCGCAGGACCCAGCCGCTGCACGAAGCGGCGGCGTGTCCGCCCGCAGACGATAGCCTGGTGGCACTCGGAGGGGTGCGGGAGCGGCCGAACCGGCACGCCTGGAGAGCGTGTAGGGGGCAACCCCTCGTGGGTTCAAATCCCACTCCCTCCGCCAGCAGCGTCCAGGACGTCAGCCCTTGCCCTTCTTCCCCTTCCCCGGCGGACGGGTGGGAGCCGGGGTCGGACTCGGCGCCGGGGCGGCGGTGGTGGCCGGGGCGGTGAGGGCGCGGAGCACCGACTGGTCGATGCCGGGGACCTGGGCGAGCAACGAGACGGTCGTGGCCGCGGTTGCGGCGGTGATCTGGCCGGCTCTGGCCCATCCGACGGTTGTGGCCAAAAGGGCGGTGGCGTCGGGACCGCCCCCACCCTTCTGCACCTGGTCGGCCAGGGCACGGAGACGGGAGGCCAGGTCGGCGGCGAGGGGACCGTCGCCCGAACCGAGCTTGGAGGCCGTGTCGCGGAGCTGCTGAGCCAGGCCCGTGGTGGCGGCGGTGGTCGTCGCCTGGGCCGCGGTGGTAGTCGATGCGCCACCCGCCACCGTCGGTGTCTTGGTGCCCGAACCGGCCCGTACGACGAGGACGATGACCAGGATGGCCAGTCCGGCGAGGACGGCGCCGATCAACACCCGCCGCAACCGGTCGCCTGAGAGCCCCGGTGGGGGTGGGGGTGGGGGCACCGGCGCGACCAGCGGGTCGTGGGCGGCCGCACCCTCGAGGACCTGGGTGCCGTCGAGCCCCGGCCCCGCCCCGGGCCCGGGCACGGGGCCGGCCATGTTCACGGTCTCGGCCAGGGCGGCGGCGCCGGGCGCCGGGGCGGTCAACGCCCCGGCCATCTCGCCGGCCGACGCGAAGCGCGCCGACGGGTCGTGGGCCATTGCCCGCTCGACGCACGAAACCAGGGCGGGGTCGAGGTCGGGGCGGACCTCCGAGAGCGGCCGATGAGCACCCGCGGTGACGGCGCCGGCAACGGCCAGGGGCGTGGTCCCACCGAAGGGCTTGAAGCCGGCCAGGGCCTCGTAGAGCACCACGCCGAGGGCCCACAGGTCTGAGCGGGGGCTGGCGGCGGTGCCGTCGAGGCGCTCGGGGGCCAGGTAGGCGGGCGTGCCCAGCAGTTGACCGGTGGTGGTGAGGTCGACGTCACCGTCGGACTCCAGGCTCTTGGCGATGCCGAAATCGGCGACCTTGGCCCGCCCGTCGGCGGCCAGGAGGATGTTGCCGGGCTTGACGTCGCGGTGAATGAGGCCGACGGCGTGAGCGGCGGCCAGGGCGCCCAGCACCTCGATGGCCACGGTGATCAGCCAGTCCGGGTCGACGGGCCCGTCGGTCATGCGGTCGCCCAGGGTCTCGCCGCCCAGGCGTTCCATGACGATGTAGGGGACGCCGTCGTGCTCGCCGGTGTCGAACACGGCCACCGCGTTGGGGTGGGACAGCGACGCCGCCGCCCGCGCCTCGGCCTCGAACCGGGAGCGGATGTCGGGCCGGGCGGCCATGGCGGGGAGGAGGAGCTTGATGGCCACGGGGCGGCCCAGGCGCCGGTCGACGCCGGCGAAGACCTCGGCCATCCCGCCGCGCCCGATCACCTCACCGACCTCGTAGCGGTCGGCGATGACCCGCCCGACTATGGCGAGTCCTGCCCCGCCAGCTGGCGGGCCCGTTCGTCGGCGACGAGGGCGTCGTGGAGATCGTCGAGGTCGCCCAGGAGGATCTTGTCGAGCTTGTGCAGGGTGAGGCCGATGCGGTGGTCGGTGACCCGGTTGTCCTTGAAGTTGTAGGTGCGGATCTTCTCCGACCGCCCGCCCCCGCCGATCTGGCCCCGCCGCGTCTCCGACAGCTCCGCCGTCCGCCGGTCCTGCTCGGCCTTGAGCAGGCGGGCCCGCAGCACCAGCATGGCCTTGGCCCGGTTCTGGATCTGGCTCTTCTCGTCCTGCATGGCCACCACGATGCCGGTAGGGAGGTGGGTGACCCGCACGGCCGAGTCGGTCGTGTTCACCGATTGGCCACCGGGCCCGGTGGAGCGGTACACGTCGACCTTGAGGTCGGCCTCATCGACGGAGACGTCGACCTCCTCGGCTTCGGGCAGCACGCTCACCGTGGCCGAACTGGTGTGGATGCGGCCCTGGGCCTCGGTGACAGGCACGCGCTGCACGCGGTGGGGACCGCCCTCGAACTTCATGCGGGTCCAGATGCCGTCACCTTTGAGCAGGAACGTGACCTCGTTGACCCCGCCCATGTCGGAGGCGTCGGCGGCCAGGACCTCGAGCTTCCAGCCCCGGCGGGCGGCGTAGTGGCCGTACATCTCGAACAGGTCCTTGGCGAAGAGGTTGGCCTCCTCCCCTCCTTCGGCCCCCCGGATCTCGATGATGACGTTCTTGTCGTCGTTGGGATCGGTGGGCAACAACAGGAGGCGGAGGTCCCGGTCGAGGTCGCCGATGGCCAGCTCCGACTCCTCGATCTGGGCCCGCAGGAACTCACGATCAGGGCCTGACGACTCGCCCAACATCTCCCGGGCCGCCTCCAGGTCGTCGAGGGTGGCGCGGTAGCGCCGATAGGCGCTCACGACCGGCTCCAGCGCCTTGGCCCGTCTCGAGCGCTCGACCAGGGCCTTCTGGTCGGCGATCACCTCCGGGCGCATCAGGTCGGCCATCACCTCGTCGTACTCACGGGCGAGCCGAGCAAGGCGTTCCAGCATGAGCCCAGGCTACCGGTGAGGGCGCCCTCTCTACGGACTCGACGGCACTGTGGTCGTCACGTCGGGAGCTGTAGTGGTGGGAGCCGTCGTTGTCGGAGGTGCGGTGGTGGGCGTCGGCCTGGTGGGGGGCGTGGTGCGCACCGGCGCGGTAGGGGCCGGCTTCACGGTCTTGGCCGGAGAGGTCACCACTGGGCGCGAGCCCGCCTTCACCGGTCCGTTCGAGGAACCCGACTTGGGGACAGTGGCGACCGACGTCGTCGGGCCGACCGGAGGCTCGGCCGTGGCGAAGAGCCCGGGAATGGTCGTCGAGGGATCAGAAGCGATCGGGCGTCTCGTGTCGACGTGGGACGGATCGGACCGCTTGGTGCCCGAGGCGAGGACCACCGCGAAGGCGACGACCACCAGGCTGGCGACCACGATGCCGGGAAGGAGGTCTTTCCACCGCGCCGTCCACCAGTCGTGCAGCGAGGCCAGCCAGGCGGCGGGGTTGCC
>JBBWZS010000070.1:0-17877 GCA_039649175.1 Acidimicrobiaceae bacterium | reverse complement strand
TGCCAGGGCCCGCCGGCCCCCGCGAGGCAGTGCCAGGGCCCGCCGGCCCCCGCCAGGCAGTGCCAGGGCCCGCCGGCCCGGGCGAGGCAGTGGCAGGGCCGGGGCTGGCACTCCGCAACCCCCGGGTCCAGCGCTTGCGACGCCTGGCCCACCAGCCCCGCGCCCGCCGGGCCGAGGGTGCCTACGTGGTCGAGGGGGAGAAGCTGCTCGTCGCCGCCTTGGCCGCCGGGGCTCCCGTCGAGGCCGTGTACGCCGCTCCCGGCTACGGGGGAGCTCTGACCGCCACCGGCCCGCCGACGGGCGTCGCCGTGCAAGCCCTGGCCCCGGGGGTGCTCGAACGGGTTTCCGCCACGGTGTCGCCCCAGCCCGTGGTCGGCGTGGTCACCATGGTCCACAGCGATCTGGCCGGGCTGCGGGACATGGCTCGGGCCTACGACGGCCCCGTGGTGGTGTGTGTCGACGTCCGCGATCCCGGCAACCTCGGGACGGTGCTGCGCAGCGCTCAGGCGGCGGGAGCGGTCGGGGTAGTCTGCTGCGACGGAACCGCCGACGCATATGGCCCCAAATGCGTGCGAGCGTCAGCTGGTGCAGTGTTCCAGCTACCGATGGTGAGCGGAGGGGCGCCCATGGAGGTGCTGGAGGAGTTGGGGTCGTGGGGGATGCGTCGCCTCGGGGCGCGCGCGACCGGGGGTACCGTCTACGACGCGGCCGATCTGACCGGGCCGCTCGCCCTCGTGCTCGGCAACGAGGCCCACGGTCTGGACCCCGCGGTGGAGTCCCTCCTCGACGGCGTGGTCACCATCCCGATGGCGCCGCCCGCCGAATCGCTCAACGTCGGGGCGGCGGCCGCGATCCTGTGCTTCGAAGCGGCCCGGCAGCGACGAGCACGCCGATGACGGCCACGGGCGACGCCGGCAACGGCTTCGACCTGCTCCCCGACGCAGTGATCTCCCTCGATGCCCAGCGCCGCGTGGTGACGGCCAATCGAGCCGTCACCAGCCTCCTCGGGTTCCGTCCCGACGATCTGGTCGGACGTGGGGCGGCCGAGGTGCTGCACTGCCGCATGCCCGACGGAAAGCCGCTCCTGGTCGACGGCTGGCCCCGGGCGGCGGGGCTGCGGTCGGTGAGGGCCATGCCCGAGCACAAGGTCGTGATGCGCGCCGCCGACGGTTCCGACGTCCTCACCCTGGTCACCGGCGCCTACCGGCGCGACCCGAACGGCGCGGTGGTGGGCGCAGTCGTCGTTGTCCGCGACGGCCGTCGCAGGCGGGCGAGCCCGGCCGAGGGGATGGAGGTGATCTCCACCGTGAGCCATGAGCTGCGCGCCCCGCTCACCTCGGTGCGGGGTTACACCAGCCTCCTGCTCAACCGCTGGGATCGGTTGGGCGACGACCAGAAGCGCTCCATGCTCGAGCAGGTCAACCACGACGCCACCCGTGTCACCCGTCTGGTCACCGAGCTGCTCGACATCAGCCGCCTGGAGAGTGGCCGCCTCCATCTTCGCCGCCAACTGGTCGATCTCCCCGCCCTGGTGGCCGCCGTCGTCGAGAAGGTCCGCATGAACGAGTCGACCCTGGACGCCGAGGTGATCTTTCCCGCCGACTTCCCCGACGTCTACGCCGATCCCGACAAAGTCGAGCAGGTGCTCACCAACCTGGTCGAGAATGCGGCCAAGTACGGCGACCCGAGGGGGATGCGGATCGTGGGAACCGATGGTGGAGGGGTGGTGGCGGTGGCTGTGGCCGACAAGGGAGAGGGGATCCCCGACTCCGACCTGCGCCGGGTCTTCAGCAAGTTCTTCCGCCGGGCCGAGACCCGTCCCACCGGCTCGGGCCTGGGCCTCTGGATCAGCCGGGGACTGGTCGAGGCCCACGGCGGCTCGCTGGTGGTCGAGTCCGAGGTGGGCCGGGGGTCCACCTTCCGTTTCACCCTGCCTACAGGCATCCCCGAGGAGTTGGCGCCGTGAGCGTGGCCGAGCCGTCGTTGTCCCCGGGCGAGATCGAAGCTGAGGCGCTGGGCCGGGTGTCCGCCGCCACCTCGGTCGCCGACCTCGAAGCCGCCCAACAGGAGTTCCTGGGCAAGCGCTCGCCGTTCGCGGCGTTGCACCGGGGCCTGGGCGGCCTCGACATCGAGCAGCGGCGAGAGCAGGGCCGGGCCATCCACGAGGCCCGCTCGAAGGTGGAGGAGGCCGTGGCCGAGCGCCGCCGGGCGCTGGAGGCGGCCGAGCGGGCCCACCGGCTGGCCGCCGACCGCCTCGACGTCACCGAGATCATCGGCCGGCCCCGGCGCGGTCACCTCCATCTCGTCACCCAGGCCCGCGACGACCTCGAGGACGTGTTCGTGGCCATGGGCTACACCGTGGCCGAAGGGCCCGAGGTGGAGACCGACTGGTACAACTTCGAGGCCCTCAACATGCCCCCCGCCCACCCCGCCCGCAGCATGTGGGACACGCTCTACCTGAAGCTGGGGGCGCCCGAGTCGGTGTTGCTCCGCACCCACACCTCGCCGGTGCAGATCCGGGTGATGGCGTCGCAGCCGCCGCCCATCCGCATGGTGGCTCCCGGTCGCTGCTACCGCCGCGACACCCCCGATGCCCGCCACCTTCCCGTGTTCCATCAGATCGAGGGGCTGGTCGTCGACCGGGGCATCACCTTCGGCGACCTGGCCGGCACCATCGAGGCGTTCACCACCGCCTACTTCGGCGAGTCGATCCACGCCCGCCTACGGCCGTCGTACTTCCCGTTCACCGAGCCGTCGGCCGAGTTCGAGGTCACCTGCATCTTCTGCCACGGGGAAGGCTGCCGGGTGTGCTCCCAGTCGGGATGGATCGAGCTGGGAGGTGCGGGCATGGTCGACCCCAACGTGTTCGCCGCCGTGGGCATCGACTCCGAGGAGTGGACGGGCTTCGCCTTCGGCTTCGGCATCGACCGGTGTGCCCAGGTCCGCCACGACCTCGACGACCTCCGTCACCTGCTCACCAACGACGTGCGGTTCCTCTCGCAGTTCTAGACGTCCCGCCGGTGGCGGCTGAGGAGAGCGCCCGCCACCGCCCCGATCAGGGCGGCTCCCAACAGCGCCACCCACAGCGGGGCCGTCACCTCGGGGAGGATGAAGCGGATCTTGGTCTGCTTGCGGTTCTCGAAGATGAACACGACGAGCAGCACCACGAGGAGGGCGCCGACGACGAGACGGGGGGAAACTCGCGACTGGCTCGATTCGTTCATGGGCTCAGACTGCCATGCCCGGCCCGCCGGCTCCCTGCCCGAACGGAGTCCACGGCCGCGGGACGCCGCCGGGCATCAACGGATTCGGGTGACCCGGGTGCTCCAGTTGCCGAGGGCGCCCCGGGTGCCGCCACAGGTCGGGTCGGCGGTGAACTCGGGCAGCTTGCAGGTCTGGTTGATGTACTCGGACGCCAGCCAGACGCTCCTGCCGTCGGTGACGGCGGCGCCGTAGTCGCCCCAGCGGGGCCGGGCCGGGTCGGGGGACGAGAAGAAGTCGTACTCACTGAACCCGTCCTGGGGACCCTTCCCCTTGGCGGCCACGCGAACCGGGCCGGTGGCCGAGCCCGCCTGGAACATGACATAGGCGGCCGACGGGAACCAGTCACGGCCGACCAGGGTGAGAGCCATGGCCCCGACCCCGTCGGGGGGCACCGCCACCGCCGGGTAGATCACGTTGCCGTGGGCCACCCCCACGTAGCCCTGGTCGGCCACGGCCGGTGACTCCGGCGACACCGCGAACCAGGCGGCGCCCGCCTTCAGGTCCCCGTTGACGCTCATCACCGTGCCCAGGGCGGCGTACACCTGGCCGTTGGCGAACCATGCCTGGTACATACGGCTGTCGCCGCTGTCGAGTGGTCCTTCGACGTCGTTGGACGGTCCGATCCCCTTCAGGCAGGTCACCACCAGGCAGTCGCGCAGGGGGACACTGCCAGCCTTCTGTTCGGAGAAGGGGGGTACGCCGTACGCCTCCGACGCCAGGCTCCTGGCCTTCAGCACCAGGCTCGGGTTGGCGGTGTCGAGCGTGTCGGTCCTGAGCAGCGACCACAGCACGATCTTGTCGGCCATGCCGGTGCCCAGCGCTTCCTCACCGGCGATCGAGCTGACGAAGTACTGGGTGCCGTTGTTGCCGGTGGCGTACTGGCCGGGATTGGCCTGGGCCGGGGACAGGGTGAAGCCGGGACGAGCCCCCTTCCCGGTGCCCACGACCAGGTTCTCGAACCGCACGACACGGGCGCGCGCTCCCGCAACCAGGGCCTCTTTCGAGAACGCGTACAGCTGGGCGCCGTTGAAGTTGTTGCCGAACTCCCCCCCGGCGTCGCTGAAGGGGTACTCGTTGGTGGTGATGTAGAAGCCGTGAGCATCGACGGCGATGTGGGGATAGTCGCCGATGCACGGGCAGTCGGTGTGATGGGGGGTGCCGGCGTCACCGTTGTCCTGGACGGGCACGGTGTAGAAGTTCCAGGCGCCCAGAGGGCTGGCCGTGCGGCTGACGGCGATGTCGAGATGGTTGGGCCCGAGGGGCTGACCGGTCCTCCGGCCGACGTCCAGGGTCAGCACGACGTGGAACCACCGCTGGGTGCCGGCATCGAAGACACAGGTCGGGTCGGTCAGGGACGGGCCGACGATGCCCTTGGTCCGATCGACCTGTGCCGGGTAGCCGTAGAAGGAGTTGAGATCGGTGGGCGGGCTGAGCGCCTTGCCCTCCTGGGAGAACACCTGCAGGACATCGTTGACCGACTCCAGCACGAACCCGTTGCCCACGCAGAGACCCTGGTCGGGAGGCTCCACCGAGAACTGGTTCCCGCCGTTGGCGAAGCGCTGGTCGAAGAAGTCGAGGCCGTTGAAGGTGGTGGTCACCTGTCCGGCGTTGGTGGTCACGGGAACGGGATCGACCACCGGTACGGACACCGCGCTGGCCGACGCCGCTCTCTGGACGTCACTGCCGGAGGCGGGCCGGGGCGACAGGCCGCGGTCGAACCGGGCGGCCGGACTCTCCGGACGCTGCTCGGGGGACGCCAGCCCGGTTCCTGCCGGGGCGCCGGAGCTCGGGCCGGAGGGGAAAGGCCGCACAGCCTCGGGTGCGACGTCGCCGATGCTGCGGGGCGCGGTGGTGGTCTCAGTGGCGTCGCCCGCCTGCTGGGCTCCCGCCGGAGCTACCACCACGAGCAGCGACCCGACCACCGCCGCCACCGCGGCCATGCCCAACCCGATCGAATCCCCGCGTGCGAAACGTGAACCCACGAGATTCCCCCTCGAAGCGTCGACGTGACACCTGGTTACCACGGGGAGGGGAATCGTGGGGCCTGGCCGGTGCCGGGCTTCAACCGCTTCCGCCGTGACCAGCACGTTTCCGTGGAGGGAGGGAATCGGTGTTCCTACCCGAACGGCCAGAAACTACCGTGTCGGCATGCGGGCACCGCTTTCCTGGCTCCGAGAGTTCGCGCCCATCGAGGGTGACCCCGCCGACCTGGCGGCGGCGCTGTCGCAGCTCGGCCTGGTGGTCGAGGGGGTCCAGCGGGTGGGGGAGGGCCTCGACCAGGTCGTGGTGGCCCGGGTGCTGACCACGTCGCCTCATCCCAATGCCGACCGGGTCCAACTGGTCGACGTCGACCCTGGTGACGGCTCGACCCTGCGCGTCGTGTGCGGGGCCTACAACTTCGGTGCCGGCGACCTGGTGCCCCTCGCCCGGCCGGGAACGAGGCTCCCCGGTGATTTCCAGATCGGGCGACGCAAGGTCCGCGGCCAGTGGTCCGACGGCATGTTGTGCTCGGGCGTCGAGCTGGGTCTGTCCGACGACCACAGCGGCATCCTCGTCCTGGCTCCCGACGCCTCGCCGGGCACCGCCCTCGCCGACGCGCTGGGCATCCACGCCGACGTGGTGTTCGATCTCGACATCACGCCCAACCGTCCCGATGCGCTGTCGGTGGCGGGCGTGGCCCGCGACCTGGCCGCCCGTCTGCGCGTGCCGTTCACCCTGCCCGAGGTGGGCGAGCTGCCGGGCGGTGAACCGGCCAAGACCAGCGTGGTGGTGGACGCCGACGACCTGTGCCCCCGGTTCATCGCCGCCCGGTTGGAGGGAGTCGTCGTGGGACCGTCGCCGGCGTGGCTGGGCTCGCGTCTGACGCTCGCCGGCATGCGCCCCATCAACAACGTGGTCGACGTGTCCAACTACGTGATGCTGGAGGGTGGCCAGCCCAACCACCCCTACGATCTCGACCGCCTCCCTGGCGGCGGCCTGTCGGTGCGCCGCGGTCGCCAGGGCGAGGTGGTCGTCACCCTCGACGAGGTGGAGCGCCCGGTCGGGCCCGACGACTGCCTCATCTGCGACGCCGAAGGAACGCCGGTGGGCATCGGCGGCGTCATGGGAGGGGCGTCGAGCGAGATCTCCGACGCCACGTCCACCGTGCTGCTCGAAGCCGCCTGGTTCGTGCCCATGGCCATCGCCCGCACATCCAAACGCCTGGGGCTGCGGACCGAGGCGTCGGTGCGCTTCGAGCGCGGCGTCGACCCCGAAGGAACCGTCCGGGCCGTGGCCCGGTTCGCCCAGCTGGCCGCCCAGGTGGCAGGCGCCGGAGTAGCCGGCGCGCCTGTCGAGGTCCGGGGCGTCCTACCCGAGCGCCCGCGCGTGGTGGTGCGCACGACCCGGGTCAACGCCATCCTGGGCACGGCCCTGACGCCCGACGACGTCAGCGCGTATCTCGAGCCCATCGGCTTCACCTGCGAACCCCGAAGTGGCAGCGCCGGCGACTTCAACGTCACCGTCCCGTCGTGGCGGCCCGACAGTGAGCGGGAGATCGACGTCATCGAGGAGGTGGGTCGCCACCACGGTTACGACCGCATCCCCCGGACCCTGCCTCTCACCGCCGCCGTGGGCGGCGGCCTGTCGTCCTACCAGCGCGACCGGCGGCGGGTGCGCCGGCTGTTGGTGGGCGCCGGCCTCAGCGAGGCGTGGGCCACCTCGTTCCTGGCGCCCGGCGACCTGGCCCGGGCCGGGCTGCCCACCGAGGCGGTGGAGGTGGAGAACCCGCTGGCCGTCGAGGAGTCGGTGCTGCGCACGTCGCTGCTCCCCGGGTTGCTGCGGGCCCTGGTCACCAACCGGTCCCAACGCGACACCGAGGTGGCCCTGTTCGAGATCGGCCACGTGTTCCTGCCCCCGCCCGCCGGCCAGGATCGTCCCGGCGAGCCCGAGCGCCTGGCGCTCGTGTTGGCCGGCCGCACGGCCACCGATGCCGCCGAGGTGTGGACCCTGCTGGTCGACGCCATGAGCCTGGAGCCCGTCGCCGTCGTGCCCGCGTCCCCGGCGGGGCTGCACCCCACCCGCAGTGCCGATCTGGTCGTGGGCTCGACGCCCGTCGGTTCCCTGGGCGAGATCGACCCCGACGTGCTGGCGGCCCACGAGCTGGCCGGCCCGGTGGCCTGCCTCGACATCGACCTCGGCGCCCTGCTCGCCGCCCCCCGTCGCCCACGGATCTACCGGCCGGTGAGCCGGTACCCCTCGGCCGACGTCGATCTGGCGTTCGTCGTGGATGACGACGTGGCTGCCGGCTCGGTGGCCGACGTCCTCAGGTCGGCAGGCGGTGAGGCGCTGGAGGACCTGTGGCTGTTCGACGTGTTCCGGGGGCCCCAGCTCGGCGAGCACTGTCGCAGCCTGGCCTTCCGCCTGCGCTTTTCCGCCCTCGACCACACCCTGGCCGAGGATGAGCTGACGGCGTTGCGCGCCCAGTGCATCGACGCCGTCGAGTCGGCCTTCGGGGCCCGCCTGCGGGGCTGACTCACCTGCTTCGCCACCGCCGAATGTGCATTGCCCTGCACATTCGTGCATGATGGAGCGATGCACAGGGTTGGCATCGTCGGGGCGTCCGGGTACGCGGGCGCCGAGCTCATGCGCCTGTGCGCCATGCACCCCCACCTCGAGGTGGTCTTCGCCACCGGCGACACGCAGGCGGGAACCCCGATCGCCGACCTCTACCCGAGCCTGGCGCCGGCCTACGCGGGAGTCGACTTCACCCCCTTCTCAACCGACCTGGCCGATGGTGTCGACCTCGTCTTCACCGCTCTGCCTCACGGCAAGTCCCAGCACCTGGCCGCCGACCTGTTGTCTCGCGGGTGCGCTCTCGTCGACCTGGCCGCCGACTTCCGTCTCACCGACCCGGCCGTCTACGAGCGCTGGTACGGCGAGGCCCACACCGCACCCGACCTGCTGAGCCGGTTCACCTACGGCCTGCCCGAGCACCATCGCGAGGCGGTGGCCAAGGCCGACGCGGTGGCCGCCCCCGGCTGCTACCCGACGGCGGCCACCCTCGGCCTGGCCCCGCTGGTGAGCGCCGGGGTCGTCGAGGCCTCGGGCATGGTGGTCGACGCCGCCAGCGGCGTGTCCGGCGCCGGTCGGGCGGCCACCCACGCCACCCACTTCGGCACCGTCGACGAGAACTTCACGGCCTACGGCCTGCTCGACCACCGTCACACGCCGGAGATGGAACAGGCCATCGGAGGCACCGTGCTGTTCACGCCCCACCTGGCGCCCATGACGCGGGGCATCCTCGCCAGCTGTTACGCCCGGCCCGCCCGGGCCACGTCCACCGCCGACCTGCTCGACACGCTGGGCGCTGCCTACGAGGGCGAGCCGTTCGTGGTGGTGGGGCCGACGTCGCCGTCGACCAAGGCCACCTGGGGCTCCAACGCCGCCCACCTCACCGCTCGCTACGACGAGCGCACCGGGTGGGTCCTGGTGCTGGTGGCCCTCGACAACCTGGTCAAGGGGGCCGCCGGCCAGGCCGTGCAGTGCGCCAACCTCGTCCTCGGCCTCGACGAGGCCGCCGGCCTCTCCGCCATCGGGATCTACCCGTGAGCGCCACTACCGACCGGCTCCGGCGTTCTGGGCAGATCGAGGGGCCCCAGAGCGACCCTGAACCTGCCCAGAACGGGGTTGGGGCCCCATGAGCGTCACCGTGCCCGCCGGGTTCGTGGCCGCCGGGGTTCACTGTGGGGTGAAGGACGACCCGGCGTCGCTCGACCTGGCCCTGGTGGCCACCGACGACGGCGTGGCCGTCATTGCCGCCGCCGTGTTCACCACCAACAAGGCGCCGGCGGCGCCCGTCGAGGTCTCCCGGGGCCATCTGGCCGCCACCGGTGGGCGGGCGGCGGCCGTGGTCCTCAACAGCGGCAACGCCAACGCTGCTACCGGCTCGACCGGGCGCAGCCACGCCGAGCACACCTGCGCGCTGGTGGCAGGGGCCCTCGGTTGCGCCCCCGAGGAGGTCCTGGTGTGCTCCACCGGGCTCATCGGCATCCCCCTCGACATCGATGCCGTGTCATCGGGCGTCGCTCCCCTCGCCGGGGCTCGCAGCAACGACCCTGCCGCGGGCGCCGCGGCGGCCACCGCCATCCTCACCACCGACACCGTGGCCAAGCAGGTCGTGGTCAGCCGCCCCGGGTTCACCATCGGGGGGATGGCCAAGGGGGCGGCCATGCTCGCCCCCAACATGGCCACCATGCTGGCCGTGCTCACCACCGATGCCGCGGTGGGCTCCGCCGACCTGGCGGCGGCGTTGGGCGTCGCCGTCGGACAGTCGTTCAACGAGCTGACCGTCGACGGGGCCACGTCGACCAACGACACCGTCATGGTGCTCTCCAGCGGCCGGGGGTCGGCGCCGTCGGGCACGGTGTTCCGCGACGCCTTGGCCGAGGCGTGTGCCAGCCTGGCCGCCCAGATGGCCGACGACGCCGAAGGGGCCACCAAGGTGGTCACCGTCCGGGTCGTGGGCGCGGCCTCCGACGACGACGCCGCCCGGGCCGCCCGGAAGGTGGCCGAGAGCCAACTGGTGAAGTGCTCGCTCTACGGGGCTGATCCGTACTGGGGCCGCATCATCAGCGAGTTGGGCAGTGCCGGCGTCACCTTCGATCCCGATCTCGTGTCGGTGGCCTACGGCGGCATCACCGTGTGCGCCGGTGGGGTGGCGGCCGGCCACGATGGCGACGCAGTGGCCAGTCACATGGCCGGCCGCTGCGTGGAGATCGTCGCCGACCTGGGGCTGGGCGCCGGCCACGCCAGCCTGCTCACCAACGACCTCACCCCCGGGTACATCGACGAGAACATGCGCACGTCATGACGGGAACCGACACCACCGCCAACGCCACCGATATCGGTACCGGCACCGGCACCGGTACCGCTGGCGGAAGCGACCTCGTGGGCGCTCACCGAACGGGCCGGCTGGCCCCGTCCGACAAGGCGGCGGTGCTGGCCGAGGCCCTGCCCTACATCCGCCGCTTCTGGGGCAAGATCGTGGTGGTCAAGTACGGCGGTGCGGCCATGGCCGACCCCGAGCTGGCCGCCCTGTTCGCCCAGGACGTGGTGCTCATGCGGTCGGTGGGCATGCGCCCCGTGGTGGTGCACGGCGGCGGTCCCCAGATCGGCCAGCTCATGGCCCGGCTGGGCAAGGAGCCGGAGTTCCTCGACGGCCTCCGGGTCACCGACGCCGACACCCTCGACATCGCCCGCATGGTGCTGGTGGGCAAGGTCAACCGCGACATCGTGGCCGCCATCAACGTCCACGACCCCCTCGCCGTGGGCCTGTCGGGCGAGGACGCCGGGCTGCTCAGCGCCAGTGCCCGCTCGCCCGAGCTGGGCTTCGTGGGCGACGTGGTCGGCGTCAACCCCCAGATCATCGAACGGCTGCTGGTCGAGGAGCTCATCCCGGTGGTGGCCACCATCGGCAGCGACACCGAGGGCCAGGCGTACAACGTCAACGCCGACACCGCGGCAGCGGCCATCGGCGCCGCCCTGGGCGCCCAGAAGCTGGTGTACCTCACCGACGTCCCCGGCCTGCTGGCCAACGCCTCCGATCCCTCCAGCCTGATCACCTCGGTGACCGTCGACGAGCTCGAATCGCTGCTCGCCGCCGGCACCCTCACGGGGGGCATGATCCCCAAGATCCGCTCCTGCGTCCGGGCCGTGCGGGGGGGTGTGGGCCACGCCCACATCCTCGACGGGAGGGTGCCCCACGCCCTGCTCCTGGAGGTCTTCACCCGCCGGGGCCTGGGCACCATGGTGAACGCATGACCGCAGCGAACCCGACCCCGCTCATGAACACCTACCCGCCTACCCCGGCGGTGTTCGTGCGGGGCGAGGGCAGCCGGCTCTGGGACGCCGACGGCACGCGCTACCTCGACTTCGTGGGCGGCCTGGCGGTGACCGCCCTGGGCCACTGTCACCCGGCGGTGGCCGATGCCCTGGCCGACCAGGCCCGGACCCTGCTGCACGTCTCCAACCTCTACGGCACCACGGTGGGCCCCGAGGTGGCCGCCACCCTCGACCGCCTCGTGGGCGGCGGAGGGCGGGTGTTCTTCGCCAACTCGGGCGCCGAGGCCAACGAGTGCGCCATCAAGCTGGCCCGCAAGTGGGGCGGCCACGGGCGCTACGCGGTGGTCAGCGCCTACGGCTCGTTCCACGGGCGCACCCTCGCCACCCTCCATGCCACCGGCCAGCCGGCCAAGCACGAGGCCTTCCAGCCGATGCCCGAGGGGTTCCGCCATGTGGCCTGGGGCGACATCGACGCCCTGGCCGCCGCCATCGGCCCCAGCGTGGTCGCCGTGTTCCTGGAGACCGTCCAGGGCGAGGGCGGCGTCCACCCCCTCCCGCCCGGCTACCTGGCCGCCGTGCGCCGGCTGTGCGATGAGCGGGACATGCTCCTCGTGATCGACGAGGTGCAGACCGGCCTGGGCCGCACCGGGCGCTGGTTCGGCTTCCAGCACGACGGCGTGCGCCCCGACGTGGTGACCATGGCCAAGGCACTCGGCAACGGCGTCCCCATCGGAGCCTGTTGGGCGCGCGCCGAGGTGGCCGACGCCTTCGTCCCCGGCGACCACGCCACCACCTTCGGGGGCCAGCCCCTCGCTGCCGCCGCCGCTCGCGCCGTGCTGGCGGTGATGGAGGCCGAGGACGTTCCCGCCCGGGCGGAGCGGGCCGGCGCCCGTCTGCGAGCCGGGTTGGAGGCTCTCCCGGGGGTGACCGGTGTGCGGGGCATGGGCCTGTTGCTGGCCGCCGAGCTGGCTCCGCCGGCGGCGGCGCCGGAGGTGGCGGCGGCCGCCCTGGCCGCCGGCCTGCTGGTGAACGCCGTCACCCCCACCGCCATCCGGCTGGCGCCGTCGCTGCTCGTCACCGACGACGAGATCGACGAGGCCGTGTCGCTGCTGGCCTCGGTGCTGGCCCCGGCAGACGCGCAGGCGCAGCCGTGAGACATCTCCTCGACGTCGACGACCTCTCGGTGGCCGAGCTGGCGGCCGTGCTCGACCTGGCCGAGCAGCCCGATCCGCCCCCGGTCCTGGCCGGCAAGGGCGTGGGCCTGGTGTTCCAGAAACCGTCGTTGCGGACGCGCGTGTCGATGGAGATGGCCGTCGTCCAACTCGGTGGCCATCCCGTGTCACTGCAGGACTTCGAGGTCGGCCTCGACCGGCGCGAACCGGCGGGTGACGTGGGACGGGTGCTGTCGCGCTACTGCGACCTTTTGGGCGCCCGGGTGTTCTCCCACGATGCGGTGGCGCGCCTGGCGGCGTCGGCCACCGTGCCCGTCGTCAACCTCCTCTCCGACCAGGCGCACCCGTGCGAGGTGCTGGGCGACCTGCTGGTGCTGCGCCGGCGCCTGGGCTCGTTGGCCGGGCGCACGGTGGCATGGGTGGGCGACGGCAACAACGTGTGCCAGTCACTGCTGGCCGGCGCCGCCCTGGTCGGCCTGAACGTGGCGGTGGCGTGCCCGGCGGGGTACGAGCCGTCGGCCGCCTCGCTCGCCCACGCCGGCTCGCTGCTCACCCATGACCCGGCCGAGGCGGTGGACGGCGCCGACGCCGTGTACACCGACGTGTGGACGTCGATGGGCCAGGAGACCGAGGCCGTCGACCGCCGGCGGGACTTCAGCGGCTTCACCGTCGACGACGCCCTCATGGCCCGGGCCCGGCCCGACGCCGTGTTCCTGCACTGCCTGCCCGCCCACCGGGGCGAGGAGGTCGCCGCATCGGTGATCGACGGGCCGGCCAGCGCGGTGTGGGACCAGGCCGAGGCACGCCTGCACGCCCAGCGCGGCCTGCTGTGGTGGTTGAGCAGCCAATGAGATTGGCCAAGCCCCAACGCCAGTACCGGGTGGCCCGCATCCTGTCGAGCCAGGCGGTCACCAGCCAGGACCAGGTGGTCGACCTCCTGGCCGCCGAGGGCGTGGTGGCCACCAGGGCCACGGTGTCGCGCGACCTCGAGGATCTCGGGGCCCTCAAGGTGCGCACGGCCGAAGGCGAGTCGGTCTACGCCATCCCCGACCAGGCCCGCGACCGTCCCGCCCCCGAGGACCACCTGCGCCGGGTGATGGGTGAGTGGGTGGTCGAGGTCGCCCACTCCGGCAACATCGTGGTGCTGCGCACGCCTCCGGGATCGGCCCACGTGGTGGGATCGGCCATCGACCGCGCCGGGCTGGCGTCGGTGCTCGGCTCGGTCGCCGGCGACGACACCCTGCTGCTGGTGGTGTCCGACCGCACCGGCGGTGAGAAGGTGGCCCGGAGGCTCTCGGCGCTGGCCGGTCTGTAACACCCAGGTTTTTCGTCCGAAGTTCGACAGCCCGAGTTAGGGGCAGCCCGAGGTTCAGGGGCAGCACGGAGAGAGGTACGCAGTGGCCAAGAGGGTGGTGCTCGCCTACAGCGGGGGCCTGGACACATCGGTGGCAGTCCGTTGGATGAAGGAGGAGTGGGGCAGCGAGGTCATCACCGTGGCCGCCGACGTGGGCCAGGGGGGCGACTTCGCCGCCATGCGCGAACGGGCCCTGGCCGCCGGCGCCGTCGAGGGCGTGACGGTGGACTGCCGGGAGGAGTACGCCAACGACTTCGTGGCGCCGGCGCTCAAGGCCAACGCCCTGTACGAGGGCAAGTACCCCCTGGTGTCGTCGCTGTCGCGCCCCGTCATCGTGCGCCACCTGGTGGCCGCCGCCCGCGAGTTCGGCGCCGACGCCATCGCCCACGGCTGCACCGGCAAGGGCAACGACCAGGTGCGCTTCGAGGTGTCGAGCCGCACCCTGGCGCCCGACCTCGAGGTGCTGGCGCCCGTCCGGGGCTGGGGGCTCACCCGCGAGGAGTCCATCGGCTACGCCGAGCGCTTCGGCATCCCCGTCACCGTCACCCGGAAGAGCCCGTACTCCATCGACCAGAACCTGTGGGGGCGCACGATCGAGTGCGGCGTGCTCGAAGACCCCTGGCAGCAGCCACCCGAGGAGGTCTACGAGCTGACCACGCCGACCGCCTCCGGCCCGTCGGAGATGGTCATCAGCTTCGAGGCGGGCCTGCCCGTGGCCGTGGACGGCCGCGCCCTGCCCCTGCACGACCTGGTGGCGGAGGTCAGCCGGGTGGTCGGGTCCTACGGCTGGGGGCGCATCGACATGATCGAGAACCGCAGGGTCGGCATCAAGAGCCGCGAGGTCTACGAGTGCCCCGGCGCCCTGGCGCTGATCATGGCCCACTCCGACCTGGAGGACCTCACCCTGGAGCGCGACCTGGCCCACGAGAAGGCCCGCCTCGAGCCCCGCTGGGCGGAGCTCGTGTACGACGGGTTGTGGTTCTCACCTCTCAAGTCCGCCCTCGACGCCTTCGTCGACGAGAGCCAGCGCAATGTCACCGGTGAGGTGCGCCTGCGCTGCGAGCTGCCCGGGCGGTGCTTCGTGGCCGGGCGCCGCAGCCCGGTCGGGCTCTACGACTACGAGATGGCCACCTACGAGGCCGCCGACCGCTTCCACCACGGCGACGCCGCCGGGTTCGTGCGTCTGTGGGGCCTGGGTGTGGAGACGTGGGCATCCCGTCAACCGGCGCAGCCGCGCCAGACGGGGAAGGCGGACAGACCGTCATGACCCTGTGGCAGGGCCGGATGGGAGACGCGCCGGCTGAGGGCCTGCTGGCGTTCACGTCGAGCATCGGCGTCGACATCCGGCTGGCCGCCGATGACGTGGCCGGTTCGCGCGCCCACGTGCGGGGCCTGGTCAGGGCCGGGCTTCTCACCTCCGAGGAGGCGGGCATCCTGTCCGCCGCCCTCGACCACGTGGCCGAGGAGCTGGCCGAGGGCCGGTTCGGCTTCCAGGCCTCCGACGAGGACGTCCACACCGCCGTCGAGCGCCGGGTCACCGAGATCGCCGGGCCGGCAGGGGCCAAGCTGCACACCGGCCGGAGCCGCAACGACCAGGTGGCCACCGACCTGCGCCTGTGGACCAAGCGGGCGGTGGCCGACGTCGCCCGCGCCGTGCTCGCCCTGCAGCACGCCCTTCTCGACCAGGCGCGCGACGCCGCCCGCAGCGGCGCTCAGGTGCCGGGGTACACCCATCTCCAGCGCGCCCAGCCCGTCCTGCTGGCCCACCACCTGCTGGCCCACGGATGGGCCCTGGCACGCGACGTCGACCGCCTCCTCGACGCCCGCCAACGCCTCGACGTCTCGCCCCTGGGCGCCGGCGCCCTGGCCGGGTCGTCCCTGCCGCTCGACCCCGACGCCACCGCCGAGGAGCTGGGCTTCGCCCGCCGCTTCGAGAACTCCCTCGACGCGGTGAGTGACCGTGACTTCGTGGCCGAGACCCTGTTCGACCTGGCCCTGCTCGGCGTGCACCTGTCGCGCCTGGGCGAGGAGATCGTGCTGTGGTCCAGCTCGGAGTTCGGCTTCGTCCACCTGGCCGACGCCTGGTCGACGGGCAGCTCGATGCTCCCCCAGAAGAAGAACCCCGACGTGGCCGAGCTGGCCCGGGCCAAGGCCGGCCGCCTCATCGGCCACGTGGCCGGCTTCCTGGCCACCCTCAAGGGCCTGCCCCTCGCCTACAACCGTGACCTCCAGGAGGACAAGGAGCCGCTGTTCGACGCCGTCGACCAGACCGTCGGCATGCTCGGCGCCCTCACCGGATTGATCGCCACCGTCAGCTTCGACCAGCGCCGGATGGCCGAGGCCGCCGACACCGCCGAGGCGGCCGCCGTCGACCTGGCCGAGTGGCTGGTGGCGCGGGGGACGCCGTTCCGCCAGGCCCACGGCACGGTGGCCCAGATCGTGCGGGAGGCAGCCGAGCGACGGGTGCCGATGGGCGAGCTCGTCTCCGCCCACCCCGACCTCGGCCCCGAGGCGGTGGTGCTGCTGGAGCCGGGCACGGCCGTGGGTCGGCGCACCACCCCCGGCGGCGCCGGGCCCGGGCCCGTGGCCGACCAGCTGCGGCGCTTCACCCAGTACCTGGCCGCCGATCTCGACCGGCTGCCCCCGGCCTGACAGCCGTGGCCCGGCGTCGGGTGGTACCTCGGTCGTTTTACGCCCGCGACGCCCGCGCCGTGGCGCCGGAGCTTCTCAACAAGCTGTTGGTGCGGGGTGACCGCGTGGGGCGAATCGTCGAGGTGGAGGCCTATTGCGGCGCCGACGACCCCGGCAGCCACGCCTACCGGGGCCCCACGCCGCGCAACGTCACCATGTTCGGTCCCCCCGGGCACCTGTACGTGTACTTCACCTACGGGATGCACCACTGCGCGAATGTGGTGTGCGGTGAGGAGGGGACAGCGATGGCGGTGTTGTTCCGGGGCCTCGACGTGGTCGGCGGCCTCGACGAGATGCGGGCCGCCTACCCGGGGCTGCGGCGCGATGCCGACCTGTGCCGGGGGCCGGCCCGGCTGTGCAAGGCATTCGGCATCGACCGCCGCTTCGACGGCGCCGACCTGGTGAGCGGTGACCTGGGCGTGACGGTGGTCGACGACGGCACGCCACCACCGCCCGCGCCCGGCATCGGTGTCCGGGTCGGCCTCACTGCCGGAGCCGACCTCCCGTGGCGCTTCACCGTCCCCGGCGCCCCGGGCCTGTCCCGCCCCGTCTGACCCGGGTTCTCTGTTGCGTTGCCTACTCGTGAGGTAGGTAACGCGACAAGGAACGGTCAGTCCTCCCAGAGAACCTCGGCTCCGGCGGCGGCCCCGACGATGGCGTCACCGTCGACGTCGACGCGGGTCTCGACAATGTCCTCCGCCGGCCATTCGACCACCAGTCCCACCGGACCGGAGGGGGGCAGGCCCCAGACCCAGTAGTCCTGGTCCCAGCGGTCGCCACCACCGCTGCCACCCCTCGGCAGCAGCAACGGCGGGACCGGCTCTTCTTGCATACCGCCCGCAGGGCGCGTCTCGGTGACCGTCACGAAGTCCGACGAGGCCGGGTCCCCCTGTTCCCGGCCGCCGAGATGGGGGAGGGCTCGGAGGTTCGTGGCGTTGCGACCGTCGGCGTAGGCGATCCCGAACCGCAGGCCGTTGTCGGCCGCTTCGCCTAGTGGTGGCCACCCCAAGGGTCCCATGAACAACCTGCCCGGGTGCGAGCCCCCGGTGCCGTCGGGGCGGAGGCGGACCGCCAGGCGGAGCTCGAAGCCGCTCGGATAGCAGACGAAGTGGTCGGCGACGACCACCAGCGCGTCGGTGCGCACGAGCACGGCCCGCACCGGCGCCAGCTCGCCGAACACGCCGTTGGGCGGGCCCGCCCACGGCGGCGGCGGCGGCGGCTCCGGTGGCCGGCACGGCGGAACGTCGAAGAAGGGCACACAGAGATGGTGGCACCTGGCGCCGGCGGATGCTCCGGCTGATGAAGGGCTCAGCGGGCCGGTGGTCGCTCCCGGTCGGGCACCTTCACATGGAGGTCGGCGGCGATGCGGCGGTACCTGGTGGCCTTGTCCTCGAGCTCGCCCAGGAACGACTGAAGCACGGCGAGCTTGTCGGTGACCTGGGCCCGCATGCCGTTGTTGATGGTGATGGCCTCGACGACCACGTCGCGATGGCGCTCTCGCGACACGCCGGCCAGCACCTCCTCGCGCAGCTCGGCCAGGCGGTCTTCGGCGTGGAGGATGGCGTTGATGCGGTC
>JBBWZS010000055.1:0-4802 GCA_039649175.1 Acidimicrobiaceae bacterium | reverse complement strand
CGATGGCCGTCACGCTGCCCCCCACCTCGTTGGACACGAATGCCCGGCTGTCGGCGGCGTCGAAGGCCAGGCCGTCGGGGTACTGACCGGTGGGCGCGGTGGCCAGCACCGAACCGGACTCCTCGTCGAGGACGGCGACCTCGTTGCGCGCCGTGACGGCGGCCAGGACACGTCCGAGTTCAGGCAGCACCAGCACCCCGTGCACCCCGGGAAGATCGCCGACGACGCCGCTGACGCTCGGTCCTGCGGTGTCCACGAGAACGACCTCGCCGGCCCCGAGGTGGGCCACGAAGAGCCGATGGCGGTCGGTGTCGAGGCTGGCGTAATCGAAGCGCGACGTGTCGCCCGGCAGAGTTAGATCTGTCACCGTGCGAAGGGGCAAATGTCCCATTTCGCTAACGCGACCACCGCAGGCCGTGACAACGATGGTCAGGACCAGGAGGAGCCCTACCGTCCGTGACGCCGTAGATCTCAAACCGTCGAATGTAACCGCCACCCAGATGGCGGCCTCCGGCAGAGGCATTACCGGCGGCCGCGCGGTGAGCCGATGAAGTAGAACGGGCTCGAACGCGCCGAGGTTGAGCCACCTTCTCGATGGACGCTCATTGGAGACCTCATGGCAAGAAGAACTTCAACCGTCCCGCGGCGGTGGTCGCTCGCGCTCGTTGCCGAGGGCGTGACCGACGCCGAGGAGCCCAGCGAAGCGGTCCAGCATCCCCGTCGGCAGAATGGGCCGTACCGGCGAACAAAGGAGCGTCCATGGCCACAGTGAGCGTCAGGTACATCGTGAACGATGTCGACGCGGCAATCTCGTTCTACTGCCAGTACCTGGGCTTTGCAGAGGTGATGCACCCGGCCCCCTCCTTCGCCATGCTCTCGCGCGGTGACCTCCGCCTCGTGCTGAGCACCCCGGGCGGTGGTGGCGGCGGGGGCCAGGCCATGCCCGACGGGACTGTGCCGCAGCCAGGCGGCTGGAACCGGTTCACGATCGAAGTCCCCGACCTCGATGCCGTGGTCGACACATTGCGCAGCAGTGGCGCCCGTTTCCGCAACGAGATCGTGTCCGGCATGGGCGGCAGGCAGATCCTGGTCGAAGACCCGTCGGGCAACCCCGTCGAGCTCTTCGAGCCGACCGCCCAGGAAGCGTCACCGTCACCACCCTGAGACACCCGACCAGCACGACCTCTCAGGAACAAACCTGTTGACGCAACCTGACGGTTGCTATAGTATGGCAACTGTTCGGTTGCTACTACCTGGAGGTCGCCATGAGTTTTCCTGATCGCATCGAGCGCACGGTGGAGATCGCCCACCCGCCGGGCACCGTATGGGCGGCGCTCACCACCGCCGAGGGTCTGGGCACCTGGTTCGGGGACGAGGCGAAGATCGACCTGCGCCCCGGCGGATCGGCGGAGATGACCTGGACCGGCGGTCACAAGGCCGACATGCGCATCGAACGGGTCGAGGAGCCGACGGTCTTCGGCTTCACCTGGCACATCCACGGGCTGCCCGACGACGATCCTCGACGTACCTACGTCGAGTTCACGCTGGAACCGGCCGGTGCCGGCACCCGGCTGTCGGTGGTCGAGACCGGTTTCGCCCAGCTACCTGAGGACGCCTACCGCACGGCATACGACGGCAACACCCGGGGTTGGGCCAACGAGCTGAGCGAACTGGTCGACTACCTCGATGCCGCCTGACACCGAGGCCATCGCCGAACAGGTCTTCGTTGCCCTGGCCGACCCCAGCCGGCGCGCCATCCTGGCGGCGCTGGCCGCACGGGGCCCTGCCACCGCCACCGATCTGGCCGATCGCCTGCCCATCACCCGGCAGGCGATCTCCAAGCATCTGGCTTTCCTCGCCGAAGTCGGTCTGGTGAAGCCCGAGCCGGGTGAGCGGCGCCGGGTTCGCTACCGGCTGCGCTCGGCGCCGATGCAGGTGGCACAGCAGTTCCTGGCCGTGCTGGCCCGCGACTGGGACGGCCCTCTCGACACACTCAAAGAACACCTCGACCGGTCCACCCGCAGGACCGCGACAACCCCATCCACGAAATCCCGAAACCGACCTGAAAGGTTCACATCACCATGAAGACGCCCGAGATCGTCACGCCTCACGAGTGGGAGGCGGCGCGCCAGCAGCTGCTGGTGAAGGAGAAGGAGATGACCCGTGCCCGCGACGCGCTGGCCGCTGAGCGCCGGCGGATGCCGTGGCTGGCCGTGGAGAAGGAGTACGCCTTCGAAGGACCCGGCGGCAGGACG
The DNA here is from genome assembly GCA_039649175.1 of Acidimicrobiaceae bacterium. Classification (GTDB taxonomy): domain Bacteria; phylum Actinomycetota; class Acidimicrobiia; order Acidimicrobiales; family AC-14; genus DATAQC01. The sequence continues at coordinate 2,547 of JBBWZS010000055.1, read as the reverse complement.
AGCCTGGTCGACCTGTTCGAGGGCCGGCGGCAGCTGATCGTGTACCGCGCCTTCTTCGAGCCGGGCGTGAGGGGCTGGCCCGACCACGCCTGCCCCGGCTGTTCCCTCGTGGCCGATCAGGTCGCCCACGTGGCCCACCTGAACGCGCGCGACACCACCCTCGTCTTCGCCTCGCGCGCACCACAGCCGGACATCGCCCGTATGAAGGACCGGATGGGCTGGACGATGCCCTGGTACACCATGACCGACGGGTTCGACGCCGACTTCGGCGTGGACGAATGGCACGGAACGAACGCGTTCATCCGCGATGGAGACGATGTGTTCCGGACCTACTTCATCAACAACCGTGGCGACGAGGCGATGGGGAGCACCTGGAGCTACCTGGACCTGACCGCGCTGGGGCGTCAGGAGAAGTGGGAGGACTCGCCCGAGGGCTACCCCCAGACCCCGCCGTACGCGTGGTGGAACTGGCACGACGAATACGGCACTCCGACACCATACGGAGGATGACTCGGAGAACCGAGCTTGGGGTCATGTTTGTCCTGGGCGTCATCGCTTCGCGACGCCCAGGCCACTGCGGATGAAGATCACCGCCTGACCGGAGTCTCTGGGGGGCCCGTCGCCGAGCGGCCATCCGGTTGAACTTGGCCAGATCTGGCAGGCTGGCCCGGGCGCAGAGCCCCAGGCGTATCGACAATCGCAAGGAGCGGACCTTGACGCAGAGCCACGACTTGACGCGGTATGCCGGGAAGCTCGCAATCCTGCCTCTTGCGGTGATCACGCTCGCGGGCCTGGGCGGTTGTGGATCCGATTCGAAGTCGTCGTCGCCGAGCACCTCCGGGCCAACGACCAGTGCGCTTGGCTCAGCGACGTCGTGCGTGAAGGACCCAGACAGGGTGATCGCCACCAAGGCGGCACCTGCGATGACGACGTCGTCACTGCCGGCAGATCTCGTTGCCAAGCTCGAGGCGGCGGCCCAATCATCCTTCAAGGAGGCGGCAACCCCTGGCGCCATCGTCGGCGTGCGCTCCCCCCAGGGCACGTGGACCAATGCCTACGGCATCGCTGAGCCGTCCGGCGTCGCCAAACCCGTCACCGGCAAGCCGATGGCCGTCGACATGCACACTCGCATCGGCTCGGTCACGAAGACGTTCACGGGCACGGCGGTCATGCAGTTGGTCCAGCAGGGCAAGTTCTCACTCGATGACCCGATCGACAAGTTCGTGCCAGGAGTGCCGAACGGCGACAAGATCACGTTGCGCCTGCTTGCCAACATGACCAGTGGTGTCGCCAGCTACACCAGATCCACGAAGTTCACCGACGTCCTCTTCGCCCATCCCGAGACCGTGTTCACCCCCGACCAGCTGCTGGCCATCGGGATCGCCGAGTCGCCGATCTTCGCCCCCGGCGAGCGGTTCGACTACTCGAACACGAACACGGTGCTGTTGGGCAAGGTGATCGAGAAAGTCACCGGGCAGCCTCTCGGGGAGGCGTTCAAGCGGATGATCTTCGAGCCGCTCGGTCTGGCCAACACCGTGTGGCCGGGTGACAGCACGGCCATACCCGAGCCCTACCCCCAGGGGTTCACGCTCCAAGGTGACACGGCGACGCCGGAGAACCCCACCAACGCCACCCACTGGAACCCGGCATGGGGCTGGGCGGCGGGCGACCTGATCTCGAACATGTCCGACCTGCTGAGCTACGGCCGTGCCCTCGGCACCGGACAAGGCCTGCTCGATCCGGCCGTTCAGGCCCAACGGCTCAAGTCGATCCCCGGCGCCGCCGGCTACGGGATCGCCATGGGTTGCGTCGACGGGTGGGTCGGGCACACCGGCGAGCTGCCTGGCTACAACACGAGCCTGTTCTACGACACGACGGCGGACACGACCGTGGTCGTCCAGACCAACAGCGACATCCCGTCCGGTAACTGCCCGCCGGAGGCGACCACGCTCACCGACAACCCTCGTGAACCCGTCTGCTCGTCACCCGCCACCCGCATATTCGTCGCCCTCTCCACGGCGCTGGGGCACACCTTCACACCGGCTGGTTGAACGTGCTGGTCCACTACCGCTGCGGGCTCAGACCGTTCGCAGTGCCACGGCAGGCGGCATCCGCGACGCTCGAACCGCCGGCATCAGGCCTGCGAACGCCCCGATCAGGATGGCCGAGGCGATGCCGCCCGACCACGCCTCGACGGGGATCACGACGGCCCAGCTCTTCGAGCTGGCGTACACCGCCGTTGCCGCCGCCCCGACCAGCACGCCGACGACGCCGCCCACGACGGCGAGCATGATCGACTCACCGAGGAACTGCGTCCGGACCTGGCCCTTCGTCGCACCGAGGGCGCGACGGAGGCCGATCTCAGAGCGGCGTTCCAGGACCGAGATGATCATGATGTTGGCGACGCCGACGGCGCCCACGATCAACGCCACCACCCCGAGCCCGAGAAAGAGGCTGTCGAACGCGCCCGCCGCAGCGGCCCGGGCGGTGAGCGCGTCGGATGGCTGGCTCACGTTCACCTCGTTCGGTGACTCGGGGTTGGCGGTC
>JBBWZS010000022.1:0-4643 GCA_039649175.1 Acidimicrobiaceae bacterium | reverse complement strand
CCGGGCCCGGGAGCACACCGGCGACGTGGAGTTCAGCCCCCAGGACGCCACCCGCACGCCGCTCGACTTCATGCTGGAGGTGCTGCAGGCCGCGGTGGACGCCGGCGCCACCACGTTGAACATCCCCGACACCGTCGGCTACGGCATCCCCTGGGACTTCGGTGCGCTGATCCAGTACATCCGCGCCCAGGTCACCGGCAACTACGTCACCTCGGTGCACTGCCACAACGACCTGGGCCTGGCCACCGCCAACTCGCTGGCCGGCGTGCAGGCCGGGGCGCGCCAGGTGGAAGTCTGCGTGAACGGCCTGGGCGAGCGTGCCGGAAACGCCGCCCTGGAGGAGGTGGTGATGGCCCTGGCCATCCGTCCCGACCAGTTCCCGGGCCTGGCCACCGCCGTGCACACCGAGGAGCTGGCCCGCACCAGCCGTCTGGTCAGCCGTCTCACCGGCTACCCGGTGCAGTACAACAAGGCCGTCGTGGGTCGTAACGCCTTCGCCCACGAGTCGGGTATCCACCAGCACGGCGTGCTGGCCGACCGGTCCACCTACGAGATCATCGACGCCGGCGCCGTGGGCCAGGTGGGCAGCCAGATCGTGTTGGGCAAGCACTCGGGGCGCCACGCCTTCGGTGACACGCTCGACAAGATGGGCATCACCATCTCCGGCGCCGCCCTGAACTCGGCCTTCACCCGGTTCAAGGAGCTGGCCGACCGAAAGGTGGAGATCACCGACGCCGACCTCGAGGCCATCGTGGCCGAGGAGCTGGGCACCAGCCTCACCCCCGAGTTCACCCTGGAGGCCCTGGAGGTGGTGGGGGGAACCGTGGGCATCCCCCGGGCGCGGGTGGTGCTCATCCGCCAGGGCGAGAAGCTCGACGCGTCAGCCGACGGCGACGGGATGATCGACGCCGCCTGCCAGGCCATCAAGGCGGCCACCGGCATCGACGCCACCCTCACCGGTTTCAACGTGTCGGCCGTCACCGGGGGTGTCGACGCCCTGGGTGACGTCATCATCCAGGTCGAGGCCGACGGGGCGAGAGTCTCGGGGCGGGGCGTGTCGACCGACGTGGTCGAGGCGTCGGCGCGGGCCTTCCTCAACGCTGTGAACAAGGTGGTGCGGGTGCGGGCCCGGGCCGAGGTTCGCCACGCCGAGGTGGGCCCGTAGCGCCGCGGTCGGGCAGGGCCGGGGCGCGGCTAGGGCAGCAGGGCGCGGATGGGCTGGACCCAGTTGATCGGGGCCGACTGCGGTGCGAACGCCAGGTCGGCCCCAAGGGGCAGGGAAGTCTCCTGGGTCAGGGCCACGACGGGAACGGTGCGCCCGCAGGCGGCCGCTCGCAACTCCATGATGAACTCACGCCCGACCGGGGTGCTGGCGTCGATCACCATCATGGTGGGCAGCAGGGAACCGCACGCGTCGGGGGTGACGGCGTCGAGCGGCTTGGAGACGAACCGGCAGTCGGGGAGGACGGCGGTCATGGAGTCGACGATGCCCTGGTCGACACCCAGGGTGAGGATGAGCGACGCAGGAAGGCCCGAGAGGCGCCGTGCGCCGCCCAGCTCAGCGCTGTAATCGACCTCGTCCGGCTCCCGGTTGTCGTCCCCCAGGAACTTGTCCTCACCGGCCCGCGCCGCCAGGTCGGCGTCGGCCGTCGCCTGGTCGAGCGACCAGACGTTCCAGGCCACCGGGGGCAGGGCGATCTCGGCGTAGGTGATCGCACCCACGAGGGGGAAGTCGGTGCCCAGGTCGGTGAGGCCGCGGGCCACCAGGCGATCGGCGGCCCGCTCGAGGGCGTCGGTCTTGGTGTCGGGCTGTTCGGCGCGGATGGCGACGGTCCGGGGCGACACTCGCAGCGCCGCCTGCCACCACCCGTCGAAGAGCAGGAAATCGCCCTCGACGTGCAACGTGGGACCGAAGGCCCGCCGGGCCCCCCCGTCGATGAACGCAGCCAGAACCTCGGGATCTTCCACCCCCGGAGGCTACCGCCCGCCTCCCGGCTGTCGGACGCGCCCCGCTGCCCATCCCGTCCTTCTGGGGCTCGAAACGCGCTGGTTACCGGCGGTTTTCGCGCCCGGGAAGGTCTGGGGTGGGCTCAGACGGCCGGCGCCACGTCGGTGCGCATGACCACGTGGGGGCCGATGTCCTCGACCTCGAACTCGTCGCCCACCACCTCGAAGCCGGCGGTGACGTAGAACTCGACGGCGGCGATCCTGGCGTTGCACCACAGCTCTCCGCCACCGGCCGCCGCCACGTGGTTGCGACACGCCCGGAGGAGGGCTCGTCCCGCCCCCCGCCGCCGAGCCTCGGTGGCCGTGGCCATGCCCCGGAGCCGCCAGCCGTCGGCGGGCCCGTCGATGCGAGGTTCCCTGTAGAGCGAGGCGATGCCGACGAGTCGCCCCTGGTCGAAGGCGCCGAAGTGCCGGGTGTCGGCATCGTGGTCACCCGGGTACTCGGTGTTCTCCGCCGGCTGGGTCGGCCGCAGGATCAGATGGCGCAGTGGCCGGGTCTGCTCGGCGGTGATGGTGGCGACCTCCACGACGCCTTCCGTGGAGCCCATGGCCGCGGCCTACCCGTGGCCGGTGCGGGTCAACCGCCGGAGCGGACGGCCACCAGGTTGAGGCGCACGTAGTCGATGACCGGCCCGGGGAGGGCGGCAGTCACCGAACGTACGAAGGGCTGACGTTCGGCGGGCCGGAGGCCTTCGAGGTGGGCGCCGAGGACGACGGTGCTCAGGAACTCCTCCAGGGGGGCGCCGGGCTCGAAGGCGGTGGGCTCGTCATGGAGCCAGGCCCGCACCGACTCGAAGCCGGCGGCCTCCATCCGCCGAGTGGCCTCGGCCGGAGTGGCGAACTGCCACGGGTTCCAGGTGACACCCAGCGTGGCCATCGCCTGTACGACCGAGGCGACGTTGCCTGCCCCACCGCACTGGGCCACCAGTTGACCCCCGGGGCGCAGGACGGCAGCGAGGTTGGCGAACAGGGCGTCGTGGTCGCTCACCCAGTGGAACGCGGCGGTGGACACGACGGCGTCGACAGGCTGGTCGATCGGCAACGGCAAGCCGAGGTCGGCATGGACGAACGACACCCGCCCGGCATCGACGGCTGCGCTCAGGCGCCGAGCGGCTTCGTCGAGCATCTGTTGCGAGCCGTCGAGAGCCACCACGTGGGCCTGCGGGAGGCGGTCGACGATGGCCTGGGTCACCCGTCCGCTCCCGCAGCCGGCGTCGAGCACCCGGGTGACGCCGTCGGGCGCCAGGTGCTCGAGGACGGGTATGGCCCACCGCTGCTGGGGAGTCGAGACGCGGTCGTAGCTGGCCGCGTCCCACTCCCGAGGGGGGCTCACCCGACGGTCGTCGGTCGCCAGGGCGGTCGGGACCCCTCGTAGGTGGCGATGGCGTCGATGTTGCGCAGTGTGAGGCCCACGTCGTCGAGGCCTTCGAGGAAGCGCCACTGGGTGAAGTCGTCGAGGGGGAAGGCGGTGTCGATGCCCGCCGCCGGCGCGTGCAGGCGCCGGGTCTCGACGTCGATGGTGATCTCGGTGGTGGGGTCGGCGGCCACGGCCACGAGCAGAGCCCGACCGGTGGCGTCGTCGACCTCGACGGGCAGGAGGCCGACCTTGGTGCAGTTGGTTCGGAAGATGTCGGCGAAGCCCGAGGAGACCACCGCCCGGAAGCCGTAGTCCTGCAGCGCCCACACCGCGTGCTCGCGAGAGGAGCCGGTGCCGAAGTTGGGCCCGGTGACGAGGACGGATGCCCCCTCGTAGCGGGACTGGTTGAGGACGAAGTCGGGATCGTCGCGCCAGGCCGAGAAGAGGCCCTGGCCGTAACCGGTGCGTTCCACCCGCTTCAGCCAGTCGCTGGGGATGATCTGGTCGGTGTCGACGTCGGCCCGGTCGAGGGGCGCGGCGGTGCCGGTGATGGTGTGGATGGCTTCCATGGGTCGGTTCAGAGCTCCTCGGGAGTGGCGAAGTGACCGGCGACGGCGGTGGCGGCGGCGACGGCGGGGGAGACCAGGTGGGTGCGCCCGCCGGCCCCCTGTCGTCCCTCGAAGTTGCGGTTCGAGGTGGAGGCACAGCGTTCGCCCGGGCTCAACTTGTCGGGGTTCATGGCCAGGCACATCGAGCAGCCCGCCGAGCGCCACTCGAAGCCGGCGGCGGTGAAGACCCGGTCGAGGCCCTCGGCCTCGGCCTCGGCTTTGACCCGCATCGACCCGGGGACGACCAGGGCCCGCATCCCGGCGCTGACGTGGCGCCCGGCGGCGACGGCCGCCGCGGCCCGCAGATCCTCCATGCGGGAGTTGGTGCAGGAGCCGATGAACACGGTGTCGACGGCGATGTCGCGCATCGGCGTCCCCGGCCGCAGGCCCATGTACGACAGGGCCCGGCGGGCCGCTTCGCTCTGGCCGGGGTCGGCAAAGGCGTCGGGGTCGGGGACGGCACCGTCGATGCCGACCACCTGTCCCGGGTTCGTGCCCCACGAGACATGGGGCATCAAGGCGGTGGCGTCGATCGTCACCTCCCGGTCGAAGACGGCGCCGTCGTCGGTCGCCAGGGACTGCCAGTAGCCGAGCGCCGCCTCCCACTCCCTGCCCTTCGGGGACCGGGCCCGGCCCTCCAGCCAGGCGTAGGTGGTGTCGTCGGGGGGGCT
>JBBWZS010000005.1:0-14780 GCA_039649175.1 Acidimicrobiaceae bacterium | reverse complement strand
GGGCGGGCTCGGCATCACCTGCCGCCGGGTCACCGCCCATGTACATCACCACGATCACCCGGAGGTAGAAGAAGGTGGCCACCACCGCGGCCATCATCCCGATGATGGCCAACGCGTAGGAGCGGCTCTCCACCACCGCGCCGATCACGTAGAACTTGGCCAGGAACCCGGCGGTGAAGGGCACGCCGGCCTGAGCCAGCAGGAACACGGTGAAGGTGAGGGCCAGGCCCGGGGAGGTCCTGGCCAGGCCCCGGTACGACTCGAGGTCGTGGGAGTCGTCACCTCGTCGGCCGACCAGGGTCACCACCGCGAAGCTGCCCACCACCATGAACGTGTAGGCCAGCAGGTAGAACAGTGACCCGGCGATGCCGCGGTCGGTGGCCGCCTGCAGGCCGATCAGCACGTAGCCGGCGTGGGTGATCGACGAGTAGGCGAGCATCCGTTTCACGTCGGTCTGCACCACCGCCAGCGTCGACCCCACGACCAGCGACAGCACGGCCAGGGCCCACACGATCGGCTGCCAGTCGAGGCGGTTGGTGGCGAACGTGGAGAAGAAGATGCGCAACAGGGCGGCGAAGCCCGCCGCCTTGGCCGCCGCCGCCATGAAACCGGTGACCGGCGTGGGCGACCCCTGGTAGACGTCGGGCGTCCACATGTGGAACGGCACCGCCGCCACCTTGAAGCCCAGGCCTACGAGCAGGAAGGCCATGCCCCCGAGGAACACACCCTCGGTGAGCGTGTTGGCCCGCAGGAACGTGGCGATGGCGCCCAGGTTGGTCGAACCGGTGGCGCCGTAGGTGAGGGCCACGCCGTACAGGAAGAAGGCCGAGGAGAACGCCCCCAGGACGAAGTACTTGATGGCCGCTTCCTGGGACTGGGCCCGGCGGCGGTGGTAGCCGGCCATGACGTACAGGGCGATGGAGAGGATCTCCAGGCCGAGGAAGACCACGATGAGGTCGTTGGCCGCGGCCATGAGCAGACCGCCGGAGGCCGACAGCAACATGAGCACGTAGAACTCCGGGCCTTCCAGGCCCTCCCGCCGCAGGTAGTCGTCGGACAGCAGGGCGCCGAGGACCACGGCGGTGCAGATGACGACGGCGAAAAAGACGCTGTAGCCGTCGACGACGATGGCATCGGCCACGCCGAGGACGGCATGGCCGTGGCCACCGCTCACCCGGTGCCAGAGGAAAGCGGTCGACACCAGGGCGGCGACGGCGGTGAGCACGGTGAAGATGGCATAGGCGCTGCCCACCCGCCGCCGGCGCAGGAACGTGCCGCCGGTGAGAAGGAGCAGGGCACCGACGACGAGGATGAGCTCCGGGGCGAAATTGGCGTAGTCGATCGACGGGGTTTCGATGAGCGGGGGCATCGGCCTCTATCGCCCCGTTCCGTTGCCGGCGGCGCCGGCGACGCCCCCCGCTCCCCTGGCGGCGCCGGCGGAACGGGCGTCGACCAGGCCCCGGTTCACGGCCGGCTCCCGGTAGTCGGAGTGTTCCTCCACGTGGCGGACCAGGGCGTTCACCGTCGGCTGGATGCGGTCGAGGACGGGCTTGGGGTAGACGCCCAGGAACACGATGAACCCCAGCAGGGGGGCGATGACAGCCCACTCCCGCCACGACATCTCCGCGAACACGGTGTTGGCTCCCTCGGGCTTGCCCTGGAAGACCCGCTGGTAGGCCCACAGCATGTAGATGGCGGCGAGGATGACCCCGGCGGTGGCCACCACCGTCCACCACCGGTGGGTGACGAACGTGCCGATGAGCACCAGGAACTCGCCGACGAAGCCGTTGAGCCCGGGAAGTCCGATCGACGACAGCATGACGAGCATGAACACGCCGGCGAACACCGGGGCCACCTTCTGGATGCCTCCCAGCTCGGCGATCTGGCGGGTGTGGCGGCGCTCGTAGATCATGCCCACCAGGAGGAAGAGGGCGCCCGTGGAGAGCCCGTGGTTGACCATCTGCAGCACCCCGCCCTGCAGGCCCTGGGTGCTGAGGCCGAAGATGCCGACCACGATGAAGCCGAGGTGGGCCACCGACGAGTAGGCCACCAGCCGCTTGAGGTCGCGCTGGACGATGGCCACCACCGCCCCGTAGATGATGCCGACGACCCCGAGGGTGAGGAACAGCGGCGCCAGGTCGACCACGGCCTGGGGGAACAGGTAGAGCCCGAAGCGCAGGAACCCGTAGGTGCCCAGCTTCAACAAGATGCCGGCCAGGATCACCGAACCGCCGGTCGGCGCCTCGGTGTGGGCGTCGGGCAACCAGGTGTGGAGCGGGAAGATCGGCACCTTGATGGCGAACGACGCGGCGAAGGCCAGGAACACCCACTTGGCCGTGGTCTCGGCCAGGGACTGGTCACGGGCCAGGGTGACGAGGTCGAAGGTGAGCACGCCCGTGGCCCGCTCGTGCAGGAAGACCAGCACCAGGATGCCGACGAGCATGAGCCCCGACCCGACCATGGTGAAGAGGAAGAACTTCAGGGCGGCGTAGACCCGGCGGTCGTAGCCCCAGCCCCCGATGAGGAAGTACATGGGGACGAGCACGATCTCCCAGAACAGGAAGAACAGGAACAGGTCGAGAGACAGGAAGACCCCGATGCACCCCGCCTCCAGGAGGAGCATCCACGCCACGTAGCCCTTGTAGTCGCGGTGCACGGTGGGCCCGGCGATGGCGATGGGGAACAGCAGGGTGCTGAGCAGGACCAGGAAGACGGAGATGCCGTCGATGCCCAGGGTGAACGAGATCCCCCAGTCGGGGATCCACCGGTGATGGCTCACCATCTGGAACGAGCCGAGCCCGCCGTCGAACTGGACGAGCATGACCACGCCGACGACCAGGGCGGCCAGAGACGCCACCAGGCCGACGGCACGGACCACCTCGTCGCGGTCACGAGGCACGACGGCCACCGCCGCCGCCCCCACCGCGGGCACGACGACGAGCGACGTCAGGTACGGGAACCCGGCCACCGTCTACCCGCCCCCCCGCACCACGACGTAGCCGACGAGCAGCACCGCACCCGAGGCCACGGCCAGGGCGTAGTTGCGCACGTAGCCGGACTGCACCGCTCGCAGGCGGGTGCCGCCACCGCGCACCAGTGCGGCCACGCCGTTGACGGCCCCGTCGATCACCTTGGCGTCGAGGAAGTACGCGCACCACGACGCCAGGAGCCGCCCCGGCCGTTCGATGACGGCGGCGTACAGCGGGTCGACGTACCAGGCCCGGCGGAGGACCGTGGGCTCGACCGACTCCTCACGCACCCGGTGGCCGAGGTAGATCAGGTAGGCGATGGCGATGCCGACCAGGGCCAGGACCACGGTGCCCAGGGCGTAGACCACCTGCGTCGACCCCGACAGGGACAGCTTGTGCAGGCGGTCGCCCATGACCGGCTCCAGCCAGGTCTCGAGAGGGTGGAAGCTGCCGAAGGGCAGGCTGAGGGCGCCCCCCACCGCGGCCAGGGCGGCGAGGACGACGAGGGGGAAGGTCATGGTCGGCGGCGACTCGTGGGGCGTGAACTCCCGATGCTCGCCATGGGCACCGGCGGCGGCCATGTCTCTGCCTCCGGCGGCCGCCGCCGGCTCGTGCTCGGGCTCGGCTTCGGCCTCGGGCTCGGTGCGGGCGTGGGCCGTCTCCTTCCAGCGCTCCTTGCCGAAGAACACGAGGAAGACCTGGCGGCTCATGTAGTACGCGGTGAGGCCGGCGGTGACCACACCCACCAGCCACAGGATCGGGGACTTGTCCCAGGCGTTGGCCAGGATGTCGTCTTTCGACCAGAACCCGGCGAACGGTGGGATCCCGGCGATGGCCAGCCAGGCGACGATGAAGGTGACCGAGGTGACCGGCATCCACTTGCGCAGGCCTCCCATGCGCTTCATGTCCTGCTCGTCGTGCATGCCGTGGATCACCGAGCCCGCCCCCAGGAACAGCAGGGCCTTGAAGAAGGCGTGGGTGACCATGTGGAAGATGGCCGCCACGTAGGCGCCCGACCCCACGGCCAGGAACATGTAGCCCAGCTGGGACACGGTGGAGTAGGCCAGGACCTTCTTGATGTCTTGCTGGGCACAGGCGATGGTGGCCGCGAACAGGGCGGTGGCGGCGCCCACTACGGCGATGAGGGTGGCCGCTCCCCCCGCCTCGGCGAGGATCGGGTTGATCCGCACCATGAGGAACACTCCGGCCGTCACCATGGTGGCGGCGTGGATCAATGCCGAGACGGGGGTGGGGCCCTCCATGGCATCGGGGAGCCAGACGTAGAGCGGGAGTTGGGCCGACTTGCCGGCGGCGCCGAGGAACAACAACAAGGCGATGGCCATCGCCGTCGTGTGGGTGAGGCTGCCGGCGTGGCCGAGGACGTCGGTGTACTGCAACGACCCGAAGGTGGTGAAGATCAGGAACATGCCGAGCATGAACCCGAAGTCGCCCACCCGGTTGGTGACGAACGCCTTCTTCCCGGCCGAGGGCGCCGCCGGTCGCTCGAACCAGAAGGAGATGAGGAAGTACGAGCACGCCCCCACACCCTCCCAACCCAGGAACGTGCCGAGGAAGCTGCTCGACAGGACCAGCATCAGCATGGAGAAGATGAACAGGTTCAGGTAGACGAAGAAGCGGGGGTAGCCGTCGTCGCCGTGCATGTAGCCGATCGAGTAGAGGTGGATGAGAGTGCCGATACCGGTGACGAACAGGGCCATGGTCACCGACAGCGGGTCGACCAGGAACCCGGCCTGCACCTGGAGCCCACCGGCGGGAATCCAGGTGAACAGGTCCTGCACGAAGAGGCGGTCGTCGCCGCTGCGGCCCAGCAGGCCGCTGAACACGACCAGGGTGGTGACGAAGGCGCCGGCCACCATCAAGGTGGCCAGCCAGCCCGCCGCCGGGTCGCCGAGGCGGCGACCGGCCAGGAGCAGGACGACGAAGCCCAGCAGTGGCAGGGCAGGTATGAGCCAGGCGGCGTGGAGCATGCGGGGGCTCAGCCCCTCAGCAGCGAGGCGTCGTCGGCGGTGGCGTCGGTGCGGCGCCGGAAGATCGACACGATGATGCCCAGGCCGACCACCACCTCGGCGGCGGCCACGACGAGCACGAAGAACACGACCGACTGCCCGCCGATGTCGTCGAGCATGCGGGCGTAGGTGACGAAGGTGAGGTTGACGGCGTTGAGCATCAGCTCCACGCACATGAACATCACCAGCACGTTGCGCCGCACGAGCAGCCCGACGGCGCCGATGGTGAACAGCACGGCCGCCAGGGTGAGGTACCAGGCCCCCGGGACCGTCATGCCGCTCCCGCTGCGGGTTGGTCGACCGCCGGCTCCGTGCCCGAACCGAGTGAGTGCCCGGCGGGAGCGGAGTCCGGTGACGGCACCGGCTCGGGTGACGGCTCTGTCACGGTTGAGGTCCCGAGGGAGGCGTCGTCGGCCCGGTTGCGCTGGGCCAGCACCACCGCACCCACGACGGCGATCACCAGCAGGACCGAGGTGGCTTCGAAAGCGAGCAGGTAACGGGTGAACAGCGACCGGGCCAGCTTCTCCACATTGGAGCCCGGACCGCTCGCCGTCCCGGCCGATGAACGGGCGCCGGTGGCCCACCGGCTGCCGGCCAGGAACAGCACCTCGATGAGCGCGAGGGCCCCGGCGATGGCGGCCGCCACCCGCTGCCCGCGCAGAGGCTCCACGGTCAGGTTCTCCGAGCGGTCGACGCCGAGCAGCATGATGACGAACAAGAAGAGCACCACGATGGCGCCGGCGTAGACGATCACCTGCACGGCGGCCAGGAAATCAGCCTGCTGGGCCACGAACAGCACCGCCACCCCGAACAGGGTCATGACCAGCATGAGGGCGGAGTGCACGGGGTTGGACGAGAGGATCACGCCGAAGGCCCCGACGAGGATGGCCAGTGCGGCCACGACGAACACCACCCAGTCCACGCCTCAGCCGCCCTTGTCGTCGCGCGTCGGCGGGGGGGCGATCTCGGCGGCGGCCGGCTCGGCCGGTGCACCCTCGAAGTCGCTCTGCCCCTGCTCGGGGGGGCGCACCCCGAAACCCAGCTCGCCCGACCACGCCGGGCGTCCCTCGTAGGAGGCGGCCCCCGACGGCGACGTGGCCCGCACCCACGCCGAGGTGTGCTTCTCGTCGCCCGGGCGCCAGTCCTCCCAGGGCTGCTTGCGGGGCATGCCCTCGTCGTCGACCAGCAGCTCGTCACGCGTGTAGATGGCGTCGTCGCGGTTGGTGAAGGAGAACTCGAACAGCTTCGACTCGGTGATGGCCTCGGTGGGGCACGCCTCCACGCACAGGTCGCAGTGGATGCAGCGCAGGTAGTTGATCTCGTACACGAAGCCGTAGCGCTCGCCCGGCGACACGGGGGCGTCCGGTGGGTTGTCGGCGCCGCGCACGTAGATGCAGCGGGCCGGGCACACGCCGGCGCACAGCTCGCACCCGATGCACTTCTCCATGCCGTCCTCGTAGCGGTTGAGCACGTGGCGGCCGTGGAAGCGCAGCGGCTTGGGGCGCTTGACGTCGGGGTACCGGTTGGTGACCCGGGGGCCGAACATCTGCTTGAACGTGACCTTGAAGCCGTCGAGGTAGCCCATCAGACGCCGGCCTTCTGCGCCTGGACGTCGGAGTCGATGTCAGAGGTGTCCGCCGCGCCCGATGCCTCGTCGTCGGTGAGGCGCTGGCCGACGCGCAGGGCGGCGTTGAGCGTGAGGTAGCCGATCAGGAACACGGCAGCCGCCGCCCCCATGACGAGGTACACGTTCCACGCGCGATCACGAGCCACCCGCAGGGAGGCGATGAGCAGGAGCCAGAACAACGACAGGGGGATGAGGCGCTTCCAGCCCAGGTCCATGAGCTGGTCGTAGCGGAACCGGGGAAGCGTCGCCCTGAACCACACGTAGGCGAACAGGAAGCAGACCAGCTTGGAGAAGAACCACACGATGGGCCACAGCGTGGGCAGGAACGAGATGTGGGGGCCGCTGGGCCCACCGAAGAACAGCGTGACGGCGACGGCCGACACGGTGATGGTGTTCATGAACTCGGCCAGGAAGAACAGGGCGAACCGGATGCCCGCGTACTCGGTGTGGAACCCGCCCACCAGCTCCTGTTCGGCCTCGACCAGATCGAAGGGCGGCCGGTTGGTCTCGGCCGTGGCCGCGATCAGGTAGATCACGAAGGGCACACCGCCGAGCGCCCACAGGTTCCAGTTCCAGGTGGACTGCGAGCTCACGATGTCGTGGGTGGACAGCGACGCCGCGGCCAGGACAGCGGCGGCCACCGACAGGCCCATGGCCGCCTCGTAGGACACCATCTGGGCCGACGCCCGCACCGAGCCCAGCAGCGGGTACTTCGACCCCGACGACCATCCCGCCAGCATCACGCCGTAGACGGCGATCGACGACATGGCCAGGAGGAACAGCACGCCGACAGGGGGGTCGGCCAGCTGCAGGTAGGTGGTGTGGCCGGCGATGGAGATGGTGCCGCCGATGGGCACCACGGCGAAGGCGGCGAAGGCGGGCACGGCCGACAGGTACGGCGCCAGGTGGAAGATCTTGCGGTCGGCCTGCTCGGGCAGCAGGTCCTCCTTGAAGAACAGCTTGGTGCCGTCGGCGAGGGTCTGGAGGATCCCCCACGGACCGGCCCGGTCGGGGCCGACACGGCTCTGCATGTCGGAGATGACCTTGCGCTCGAACCACACCATCATCAGCACCGACACGAGCAGGAAGACGAACGTCACCAGCGCCTTGAGGGCCACGATGAGCACGACTGCCAGGTCGACGCCGTTGGCGTAGAGGGGGTCGCCCATCACACGCCTCGGTTGCGGGTGGCGGTCTCGACCCGCACCTCGGTGACCGGTTGGGTGGCGTCGATGAGGTCGGCGGCGCCCTCGTCGGGCTGGTTGAAGTCGACGACGGCCGAGCTACGGGGCACGCCGGTGTCGGAGGCGGCTTCGAGCACCAGCGACGCACGGGCCGAGGTGACCCGCACCAGATCGCCGGGACGGATGCCGAGCCGGGACAGATCGTGGGGATTGGCCCGGAACCGCGTGCCGGGCGCCAGCGGGGCCATCGCCGGTGAGTGCTGGACCAGGGCGCCCCCGTCGTAGAGTGCCCGGCTGGTGACCAGTCGCAGCGAGTAGGCGTCGAGGGTGCGGGGGCTTTCGGCGGGCTCAGCACCGGCAAAGGTGAGCAGCGGCGGGACCTCGTCGTCGGGCGGGGATGCGGGGGCGGCCACGCCCTCGGCCGTGCCTGTGCGCCCGGGCTCGAGCAGGTTGCCGGCGCCGACCGGTTCGGGGCGGGCCAGCAGGGTGTCTCCTTGGCGCCGGGAAGCCGACACCTCCACGCTCTCGGTGGGACGGGCGCCGGCGTCGTCGCCGTCGAGGTCTGCCGGCAGGGGCACGACGACCCCGTCGCGCAGTGCTGCTCGGGAGAGCATCTCCGGGGTCAGGCCACGGTGCGACGGCGCCAGGGCGGTGATCTCGGCGGCGATGCCGTCGAGGGTCTCGAAGCCCAGGTCGGCCCCCATCCGCTGGACCAGCTCCACCGCGATCATCCAGTCGGGACGCGTCGTGCCCGCGGCGGTGACCTTCTGGCCGAGCCTGCTGATCCGGCCCTCGATGTTGGTGGTCGTGCCCGGGCGTTCGCCCCAGCTCGACACCGGGAGCACCACGTCGGCGTGCAGGGCGGCATCGGTGCGGAACAGGTCGAGCACCACGGTGAAGCCCACACCCGCCAGCGCCCGGCGGGCCAGGGTGCGGTCGGGGAAGTCCGACACCGGGTCGGCGCCGAGCAGGACCATGGCCTGGATGCGGTTGTTGGCCGCCGCTTCCATGATGCCCAGGGCGTCGAGGCCCCGCGCCTCGGGCACCGAGCCCCAGGCGGCTTCGAACCAGGGCCGGCCCGAGTGCAGCGACACGCGCCCCGGCAGCACGCCGGGAGCCAGGCCCATGTCGAGGGCGCCGTGCACGTTGCCCCGGCGCAGGGCGGAGAGGAAACTGACCCTGGGCAGCCCGGCGAGGGCGGCGACCGCCTCGGTGGTGGCATCCACCGACTCGGCCAACGAGGGCCTGCCGACCACCACGACCACCGGGCCGCCGCCCAGGAGGGAGGCGGCGCCGGCGATGGCGTCGGCGGGAACGCCGCCCGGCCCGCCTCCGTCGGTGGACGCCGGCGATCCCGAGATGGCATCGACCAGGGCCCGGGCCACGACCCCCGCCTCGCCGGGCCGGTGGGCGAGCGTGTAGGTCGCATAACGGCTCAGTCCCGTGCCCTGGGGGGCGATCTCGATCAGCGGGGTCCCGTTGTCGAGCGCCGCCTGGCGCAGGCGCAGGTAGAGGACGGGCAGCTCCTCTTTGATGTCGGGCGCCAGCAGGATCACCGCCGTGGCCTCGCACGCCTCGTCGATGGTCGCCCGCGGCAGACCCAGGACCACCTCGGCGGGCAGGCCGTCGGCCAGTTGGCAGTCGACGTTGTCGGTGCCGAGCACCGCCTTGGCCACCTTGGCCCAGGCGTAGGCGTCCTCGTTGGCCAGGCGGGCCCCGCCGAGCACGGCGATGGCCTGGGGCCCGGAGGCGTCGCGGACCTGGCGGAGGCCGTCGGCGGCCGCCTGGAGAGCCTCGCTCCACGTGGACTCCACCAGTTCCTCGCCCCGTCGCACCAGCGGCGTGGTCAGGCGGTCATCGTGGTTGGCGGCCTCGTAGCCGAAGCGTCCCTTGTCGCACAGCCATCCCTGGTTGACGGGGTCGCTGTCGATGCCCAGGTTGCGGATGATGCGGTCGGACGACGACTGGACCGCCAGCCGGCAGCCGAAGGCGCACGCCGTGCACGTCGATTCCACGACCTCCAGGTCCCAGGGCCGGGCCTTGAACCGGTAGGGCGTGGCCGTGAGGGCGCCGACAGGGCAGATCTGCACGATGTTGGCGCTGAAGTTCGACACGAAGGGCTGGTCGGGGAAGATGTTCACTTCGGTCGAGTCGGCGCGCCCGATGAAGTCGATGAAGGGGTCACCCGCGATCTCGTCGGCGAACCGGGTGCAGCGGGCACACTGGATGCAGCGCTCGCGGTCGAGGGCCACCAGTGGGTTGACGGGGATGGGCTTGGCCCAGTGCCGCTTCTCCTCGACGAAACGGCTCTCGCCCGGCCCGAAGGCGAAGGTCTGGTCCTGAAGGGGGCACTCGCCGCCGCGGTCGCACACGGGACAGTCGAGAGGGTGGTTGATCAGCAGGAACTCGAGGACGCCGTCCTGGGCCTTCTTCACCTTCTCCGAGGTGGTCACCACCTCCTGTCCCTCGGCGACGGGCACGTAGCACGACGGCATGAGGGAGAACCCCCGGGGGCCCTTCACCTCGACCAGGCACATGCGGCACATGCCCACCGGCTTCATCCGGGGGTGCCAGCAGAACCGGGGGATGTAGATGCCGGCCCGCTCGGCGGCGGCGATCAGCATCTCACCCTTGCGGGCCTCGACGGCCTTGCCGTCGACGGTGATGGCGACCGTCGTCTCGGTGTCGGCCCGGTCTGTCACAGGTCGCCCCGCGTCCCCGGCCCGGCGGCGGAGGCGGCCACCGCGGCGGCGGGAACGGCCTGGCCGACGGGGGGGCCGAACGGGCATCGGCCCTCGTCGATGTGGGCCAGGAACTCGTCACGGAACATCTTGATGGCCGAGGTGATCGACGACGGGATCGACGGGCCCAGCACGCAGATGGTGGTCTTCTGCGGTGGCCAGCCGAGGCCGGGGGCGATGTTGTCGCAGACGTCGAGCAGCAGGTCGAGGTCGCTGCGGCGTCCGGCGCCGAGCTCGATGCGGTTCATGATCTTGTCGAGCCACCCCCCACCCTCACGGCACGGGGTGCACTGCCCGCAGGACTCCTTGTGGAAGAACCGGGTGATCCGCCACGCCGCCCGCACCATACAGGTGGTGTCGTCCATGGCCACGACCGAACCCGACCCCAGCATGGACCCCGCCTTGCCCACCGCGTCCTGGTCGAGGGCCATGTCGACCTGGTCGGGACCGAACCACGGCGCCGACGCCCCTCCGGGCACGAAGGCCTTGAGCTGGCGGTCGTTGCGGATGCCCCCGCCGAGACGCGGATCGTAGATGAGGTCGTGGAAGGTCGTCTTGGCCATCTCGACCTCGTAGTTGGCCGGGCGCTTCACATGACCGGACAGCGAGAACAGGCGGGTGCCGGTGGACCTGCCGATGCCGAGGTCGGCGAACGCCTGGCCGCCGTTGAGCACGATCCACGGCAGGTTGGACACCGTCTCGACGTTGTTGACGATGGTCGGCTTGGCGTAGAGGCCCACGGCGGCGGGGAAGAAGGGAGGCTTGTCGCGCGGGTAGCCGCGCTTGCCCTCGAGGCTCTCGAGCAGCGCGGTCTCCTCGCCGCAGATGTAGGCCCCGGCTCCCGGGTGCACGATCACGTCGATGGAGAAGTCGGACCCGAAGATGTTGCGGCCGACGGCCCCGTGAGCGTAGGCCTCGTTGAGGGCGGCCTGCAGGCGTTCGAGGCCGAGGGCGAACTCGCCCCGCACGAAGATGAAGGCCTGGGCGGCGCCGACCGCGTAGGCGCAGATGAGGCTGCCCTCGATGATCTGGTGGGGGTCGTTCTCGAGGAGCATGTGGTCTTTGAAGGTGCACGGCTCGCTCTCGTCGCCGTTGACCACCAGGTAGGCGGGCCGGGCCTTGCCCAGCATCGACCACTTCTTGCCCGCCTCGAAACCGGCCCCACCCCGCCCGAGGATGTTGGCGGTGAGCACCTCCTGGGTGATGTCGCCGGGCTCCATGGTCAGGGCCTTGCGCAGCCCCTCGTAGCCCCCGTTGCGCAGGTAGCTGGCGATGGTCCACGACTCGGCCAGGCCGTGGCGCCGGGTGACGATGGCGGGTGCGTCGGTGATCACTTCTTCTCCCCTTCCGGAGCCGCCGAGGGGTTGTCACCAGGTGTCCCCTGGCCGGCCACGCGGATGGCCCGGGCGTGGCCCGTCGCTCCTGCGGTGGCTCGGGGATGAGCGGGCTGGGGCTCTCCCGGGCCGCCCTCGACGATCGCCTCGGGGACGACCGACAGCCCGACCGGGACAGTGCCGGCGTCGCCCGACTGCTGGCCCCGGCGGGCCTCGGCGGAGGCATCGGCCGGCACCTTGCGCCGCACCCGGCACAGTGTGCCGTGGGGCGGCACGCGGTCGGCCAGGCGCCCGGTGCGCAGGTCGTCGACCAGGCGGTCGAAGTCGGTGTCGGTGACGTCGCCGAAGAAGCGCCAGTTCACGGTGAGGCAGGGGGCGGCACCGCACAGGGCGATGCACTCCACCTCCTCGAGGGTGAACTCACCGTCGTCGGTCGTCGACCCCGCCGCCACTCCGAGGCGCTCCTCGGCGTGGGCCAAGAGCTCGTAGCCGCCGTTGAGCAGGCAGGCCAGGTTGGTGCAGACCGAGACCAGGTAGCGGCCGACGGGATGGGTGAAGAACATGTCGTAGAAGCTGGCCGTGCCGTAGACCTCGGCCGGCGACAGCTCGACCAGCTCGGCCACGTGGCCGATGACGTCGGGCGTGAGCCAGCCGTCCTGCTCCTGGGCCACGTGCAGCATGGGGATCAGCGCCGAACGAGGCTCGGGGTACAGGCCCATGAGCTCCTTGGCCCGGCGCAAGTTGTCCGGGTTCAACCTGCTCATCGGTCGACCTCGCCCATGATGGGGTCGACGGTGGAGATGACGGCCACGGCGTCGGCGATCAGGCCCCCGCGGATCATGTGGGGCAGGCACTGCAGGTTCACGAACGACGGCCCGCGCACGTGGAGACGGTAGGGCTTGGCGCTGCCGTCCGACACGATGTAGCAGCCCAGCTCGCCCCGCGGCGACTCCACCGCGACGTAGACCTCACCCTCGGGCACCTTGAAGCCCTCGGTGAAGATCTTGAAGTGGTGGATCAGCGCCTCCATCGACTCATCGATGCGAGCGCGCGGCGGGGGGGTCACCTTCTTGTCCTGGACCCGGTAGTCGCCCGCGGGCATGGCGTCGAGCACCTGATGGACGATCTTGATCGACTCCCGGATCTCGTTGAGGCGGATGGCGTAGCGGTCGAAGGTGTCGCCGTACCGGCCCACCACCACGTCGAAATCGACCTGATCGTAGAAGAGATAGGGGATGTCGCGCCGAAGGTCCCAGGGCACGCCGGTGGAGCGCAGGATGGGCCCGGTGATCCCCAGGGCCATGCACTCCTCGGCGGTGATGACGCCGATGCCCTGGGTACGCTCCCGCCAGATGGGCTGACCGGTGAGCAGCGTGTCGTACTCGTCGAGGCGGGGCGGGAAGGCCTCGAGAATGGCCAGCACGTCGTCACGCCAACCGTCGGGAAGGTCGGCGGCCACGCCTCCGGGGCGGATGTAGTTGTGGTTCATGCGCAGGCCCGAGCACTTCTCGAAGAAGGCCAGGATCTGCTCGCGCTCCCGGAACCCGTAGATCATCATCGACACCGCGCCGAGGTCCATGCCGTTGGTGGCCAACCACAGCACCTGCGACGACATGCGGTTGAGCTCGGTCATGAGCATGCGGATCCACGTCGCCCGGGGCGGGACCTCGAGGCCCAGCAGCGTCTCGGTGGCCATGGAGAAGCAGAGCTCGTTGAACAGGGGCGACACGTAGTCCATGCGGGTGACGTTGGTGGGCCCCTGGAGGTAGGTGAGGTCTTCGCCCGTCTTCTCCATGCCGGTGTGGAGGTAGCCCATCACCGGCTTCGAGCGCAGCACGGTCTCGCCGTCGAGCTCCATCATCACCCTGAGCACGCCGTGGGTGCTGGGGTGCTGCGGGCCCATGTTGATGATCATGGTGTTGTCGGGGGTGGCCACCTCGTCCACGTCCTCGGGCAGATGAGGGATGCGCAGCACGCTTCCCATCTCCCGCAACGCCTCCACGCCGGTGGTGGCCATCCGCGGCTGCAGCCCCTGCGCGCCCTCGGACGTGTCGGCCACGATGTCGCTCATTGGGTCGCCGCCTCCGGCGGCCGCCCCACTGAGTGGGGGCGCTGTTCTTCTCGTGAGCTGCGCTCCTCCGCTGCGCTTCGGTGCTCGCTCATCGGGGCCCCGGGTTCCCTTTGAACTGGACGGGGATGCGGCCCATCCCGTAGTCCTTGCGCAGGGGGTGGCCCTCCCAGTCGTCGGGCATGAGGATGCGGGTGAGGTCGGGGTGGCCGACGAAGACGATGCCGAACATGTCGTAGGTCTCCCGCTCCTGGGCCTCGGTGCCCGGGTGGAGGTCGAAGATCGACGCCAGGGTGGGGTCAGCCTCGGGGACCTGTACCCGCAGCCGGATGCGGCGGCGGTCGGAGAACGAGAGCAGGTTCACCACCACCTCGAAGCGCTCGGGAACGACACCCGGCGGGAGGCTGCGCCGGAGGTGGGTGAGGTAGTCGACGCCGCAGAGGTCGACACACATCTGGTAGCCGTCGTCCTGCAGGGCGCGCACCACGTCGACGTACCGGGCGCGGTCGGGGTGGACCACCAACTGTCCGTGCGACAGAGCCGACACCGCCCCATGGATCAGGGCGGGCTCCTGGGCGGGGTCCACCTCGTCGACGGGCGTCCCCGACGTGTCTGTCACTTGGGCGTGGCCAGGGCGACGGGTCGGTCGGGACGGATCCCCGCCCCCGCCCCGGTCTCGCCCCGACGACGGGTGATCTCGCCCGTGCGGATGAGCTCGTGCAGGGTGAGGATGGAGTGCATGAGCGTCTCGGGGCCCGGAGGGCACCCGGGCGCGTACACGTCGACGGGCACGATCTGGTCGACGCCCTGGACGATGGCGTAGTTGTTGA
>JBBWZS010000230.1:0-7018 GCA_039649175.1 Acidimicrobiaceae bacterium | reverse complement strand
CCTACATGGACGTCGACCTCTCCACCGACCTGGACGCGTTGCTTCCGCTGGTTGCGCCGCTCGTGTCCGGACACAGCGACGTGGCGATCGGCACCCGGCTGGCACCGACTGCCCGGATCGTGCGCGGTCCCAAGCGCGAGCTGATATCCCGTACGTACAACCTCATTCTCAAGACCGCCTTCCGCAGCCGCTTCTCCGATGCCCAGTGCGGCTTCAAGGCGGCACGGACAGACGTTGCCCGGACACTCCTACCCTTCGTCGAGGACGAGGGGTGGTTCTTCGACACCGAGCTCCTCGTCCTGGCCGAGCTCAACGGTCTGCGGATCCACGAGGTGCCGGTGGATTGGGTCGACGACCCGGACTCTCGGGTCGACGTCGTGACCACGGCTAAGACCGACTTGCTCGGCGTGTGCCGGATGCTCCGCCGTATTGTCACCGGTCGGGCCTCGCTCCCCTCCGAGGTCGCGCCGGGCTTCCCCGACGCCCCCGGATTGGCCATCCAGCTGGGCCGCTTCGCGTCGGTCGGCGCGGTGAGCACCGTCGTCTTCGCAGTCCTGGTCGCCGTTCTCGCCGCCCCGCTCGGTCTCCTGCTCGCCGATGTGGTCGCCCTGACCCTCTGTTCCGTGGCCAACACCGCCGCCAACCGGCGCCTGACGTTCTCGCTCTACGGACGGTCCGGGCGGACGCGCCACTACTCGCGGGCTCTGGCCGTGGCGGTCCTGCCGTTCGCTCTGACCCTGTTCGGACTGGCGGCCCTGACCCTGGCGGGCGTGACAACCCTCGTCGTGCAGGTCCTGGTGCTCACGCTGGCGTCGGCGACCGCCGCCGCCGTGCGTTTCGTGGCGCTGCGCCACTGGGTCTTCGAGCCATGAGCTTCATCTGGAGATTCCTCCGCTACGCCACCGTCTCGGCTATCTCGACGGTCGTCAGCCTGACGGTGCTCGGCGTGCTGGTGTTCACGGGGGCCATGAGCCCCGGTTGGGCCAACATCGTCGCCACAGCCATCGGCACCGTCCCGTCCTTCGAGTTGAACCGGCGCTGGGTCTGGACCAAGCGCGGCCGGCGGTCGCTCGCCGCCGAGGTCGGACCCTTCTGGGTGATGTCTTTCGCCGGCCTGGCCCTGTCGACCGCGGCGGTGACCGTCGCCGCCCGGTGGGCAGGGGCGGCCGGGCTCGACAACACCATGCGCACGCTGGCGGTCGAGATCGCCAACGTCGCCGGGTTCGGCTCCCTGTGGATAGGCCAGTACCTGGTCCTCGACCGCTTTCTGTTCGGACGGCGTCCCCGGTCCGTCTCATCGTTGTCACCACCCGTCTCCGCCCCTGTCCCCAGGGCTGCGCCCGTCTCGCGCTCGCTCGACGCCGCCTGATCGACAAGGAGCCCCATGTCCAGTACCGAAGCCGTCATCGAGCCGGGGATCGAGGTCGACACTGGCCGTGCCGCCCCTCTGACCACTCCCCGCCGTCGGGCGCCGTCACGCTTTGGACGTCCGACCCCATCAGGATGGATCACGGGGGCGATCGGGGCCCTCACCGCCGTGCTCTACACCTGGAACCTCTCGAGCGTCGCTTACGGGAACGACTACTACACGGCGGCGGTCCGGGCCATGTCCTCGAGCTGGAAGGCCTTCCTCTTCGGGTCAATCGACCCGGGCAGCTTCATCACCGTCGACAAGCCACCCGCCGCCTTGTGGCTGCAGGCCCTGTCCGTCCGGATCTTCGGCTTCAGCTCGTGGAGCATCCTCCTGCCCGAGGCGCTGGCGGGAGTCGCATCTGTGTTGCTACTGCACCATCTCGTTCGCAAGTGGGCGGGCGACACCGCCGCCCACCTGGCGGCGCTGGCGTTCGCCCTGACGCCGGTGGCTGTGCTCATGTTCCGCTACAACAACCCCGACGCCGTCCTCACCCTCCTCGGCCTGGCCGCGGCCTGGGCGCTCTGGCGGGCACTCGAGACGGGACGGACACGGTTCCTGCTCTTCGCCGCGGGGCTGACGGGCCTGGCCTTCCAGACGAAGATGCTCCAGGCATTCCTTGTCCTCCCCGCCTTCGGGCTCGTGTACCTCGTCGCCGGACCCCCGCGGCTGGGCCGGCGGATCGCCCAGCTGGCGATGGCGGCAGGGGTGCTGGTCGTATCGGCGGGATGGTGGGTCGCTCTCGTCGAGCTGTGGCCGGCGTCGTCGCGGCCGTTCATCGGCGGCACCACCGACAACTCCATCCTGAGCCTCATCTTCGGCTACAACGGCCTCTCCCGCCTGTTCGGCGGCCAGGGCCCCGCCGGTGGCGGCGGCGCTGGAGGTGGCGGCCCCGGCGGCGGAGCCGGGTTCGGGGGGACGGCGGGGTTGCTCCGCCTGTTCAACCCCGTCAACGGCGGCCAGGTCGCCTGGCTGCTCCCCATGGCCGCCGCCGGCCTGGTAGCCGGACTGTGGGCCACTCGTGGCGCGCGCCGCACCGACCTCGAGAGGGCCGGCTGGCTCCTCTGGGGCGGCTGGGCGGCGGTCTGCTTCGTCGTGTTCAGCACCGCGCAGGGGATCTATCACCCGTACTACACGGTCCAGCTGGCTCCCGCCGCGGCCGCTCTGGCCGGCGCCGGGGGCGTGGCCATCTGGAAGCTCGGTCGTGGCCGGCCGTGGGTGCGAATGGCCCTGCCGGCAGCCATCGTCGCGACCGCGGCTGTGACTGTGGGCCTGCTGCGAAGGACACCTGACTTCCAGCCGTGGCTGCGTCCGGCGATCGTCGGCGGCGCGGCCTTGGCTGCCGCCGGCATCTGGCTGGCGTGGCAGCTGCGCCGGCGGCTGCTGCTCGCGGTGTCGGCCGGGCTGGCCGCTATCACGCTCCTGGCTGCGCCGGCCGCCTATGCCGTCGCCACCATCGGCAACGCCCAGACCGGGGCGATCGTCGCCGCAGGTCCGGCGTCAGCCAACGGAGGACCGGGAGCCGGTCTGGGCGGCGGCGGCCCGGGCGGCAACGTCGCCGTTGACGTCCACCTCATCAGCTACCTCGAGGCGAACCAGGGCAGTTCCACCTTCCTCGTCGCCGCCTTCGGCGCGCATGCCTCGGCACCCATCATCATCGCCACCGGCAAGCCCGTCATCACGATCGGTGGGTTCAGCGGCAGTGACCCGGCGCCGACCCTCGAACAGTTCCAGTCACTGGTGGCCGAAGGGAAGGTCCGCTTCGTCCTCGTCGGTGGCGGCGGCTTCGGCGGTGGTGGGGCGGGTGGCGGCAACAGCTCGATCACCGAGTGGGTGACGGCCAACGGCAAGCAGGTGGCCGCCGGCACCTACGGCGGCAGCGGCAACGGCGGAGCCCTCTACGACCTCGGAGGCGTCACATGACCGATCCCTCACGTCCCTCACACCAAAAGGAGAACACCATGGACCAACAACCAGTGTCTGCCGACGACGACTCGTTCTGGGGAACCCCCGAGCACGAGCAGGCGCCGCCGGACAACAACGAACACCCGGAGACGGTCTCGTCGCCGCCACCGAGCGACGGTGTCGGGCACCCGACCCGGAAGTGGTTGGCGGCCGCGGTCGGCGCGGCCGTCATCGCCGTCGCGGCCATCGTCGGCATCAATGCCGGCGGCGCGCAGACGCAGAGCATCGGTACGGCCGGCGCCGGTGGCGCCGGCGGAGCCCGAGCCGGACCAGGGGGTGGCGGCGCCGTCACCGCCATCGACGGCTCGACGCTGACCGTCACCAACGGCGCCGGGCAGACCGTGAAGGTACTCACGTCGGCGTCGACGACGTTCAACGTGGCGACGGCCGGCTCCGTGGGCGACCTGAAGGCAGGCGACAACGTGTTGGTCGTGGGGACCACCGCGGGCTCGACCATCGCCGCCCAGCAGGTCACCGACAGCGGCGGCGTCGCCATCGCCGACGGGCCCGGGGGCCCGAGGGCGCCGCCCGCGGCGTCGGGCGGTGGCGCCCCGGCCAATGGCGGTCCTGCCGGCAACGGTGCCAACGCGCCCACCGGCGGGGGCTTTCGGGGCCGTCCGTCGGCTGGCGTGGTCAAGACCGTGGCCGGAGAGTCGTTCAGTCTCACGTCGTCCGACGGCACGATCCTGACCGTGACCATGTCGTCTTCGACCACGGTCGCGGTGCTGAAGCCCAGCTCGCTCGGCGCCCTGAAGGTCGGTGACCAGATTCAGACGACCGGTACTCGGGCATCCGACGGGACCATCACCGCGACAAGCGTCCGCAGCGGCATCCTGCCCACCGGATCGGGCGGGGTCCGCGGGGCCGGCGCTGCACAATGAGGACCTCGGGAGTTCCCAGCGAGTTGTGAGGGAACTCCCAGGTTCGTGCGGTCTACTTGGGTGGTGACAAACGGCAAGATTCTCGTGGTCGACGACGAGGAGTACATCCGTGACCTGGTGTCGTCCGCACTTCGTATCGCCGGATACCGGTCGCTGACCGCGTCGGACGGATCAGGGGCCCTGGCCGCGACAAGCGCCAACGACCCCGACCTCGTCATCCTCGATGTGGGCCTGCCCGGCATCGACGGCTTTGACGTGTGCCGGCGCCTGCGGGCCGACGGTGACGACACGCCCGTGATCTTCCTGACGGCGCGGGATGCCGAAGAGGACAGGGTCTCCGGTTTCACCAAGGGCGGTGACGACTACCTGACCAAACCGTTCTCCCTGGAGGAGCTCGTCGCTCGGGTGCGGGCCGTGCTACGGCGTACCCAAGGTTCGGGTCCCGCCGTCAACCGCCTCCGCTACGCCGACCTGGAGATCGACGAGGACACCATGCGGGTGAGTCGGGGGGACCGGGCCATCCAGCTCTCACCCACCGAGTTCAAGTTGCTGCGCTTCCTCCTGATCAACCGCGAACGGGTGCTCTCCAAAGGCCAGATCCTCGACCATGTCTGGCAGTACGACTTCGGGGGGAGCGGCGGCGTGGTGGAGAACTACATCTCCTACCTGCGCAAGAAGGTCGATGACGTGGAGCCGCATTTGATCCAGACCGTTCGGGGCTTCGGGTACGTGCTCCGCCAGGAGCAGTGACCGACGCGTGATACGCCGGCGCCTCGTCGCGGCCATCCTCGTGGTGGTCGCCGTGGTGACGGGTGTCGCCGGCGTTCTGGTGGTGACTGTCCTCCAGCGCCGCCTGACCGATGCTGTCGATCAGGAGCTGGAGGGTCGTCGCAGCGCCGTGGGTCCTCCCGTCGGCCGACGCCCGCCTCTGCCCAACGGCGCCGAAGGTTCCCCCTTCGACGTCCGCCGGTACAGCTTCGTCAACCTCGACCCCCAGGGCAGGGTGCTCTCCGCCATCGCCGCCGGACCTACGAACGATCCCGATCCCCTCCCCGACGTGGCCGGCCGGCGGGCGCCCGGTGGGCCCATCACCGTAGGCAGCGTGGGGAACAGCGACCTCCGGTACCGGGTCATCCTGATCTCGCAGCCCGACGGTGGTGCCCTCGTCGCCGGCATCTCGCTGGCCGACGTCGACAACGCCGTGGGGACGGCTCGTGAGATCGTGTTCCTCGCCGACCTCCTCGCCGTGACGGCCACTGGCGTCATCGTCTGGTTCACCGTCCGGCGCGGCCTGCGTCCGATCGACCAGATGATCGGCACTGCTCGGCACATCGCCGAGGGTGAGCTGTCGGAGCGCGCGCCGGTGCCGCGCCCGGTAAGCGAGGTCGGCCAACTGGGGACGGCCCTCAACGTCATGCTCGACCGCATCGAGGAAGCGCTGGCGGCGAAGACGGCGTCCGAGGCGAGGACCCGGCGCTTCGCGGCCGACGCGTCCCACGAGCTGCGCACGCCGCTCACATCGATTCGCGGTTACTCAGAGCTGTACCGGCAAGGGGCGCGGTCGCCAGACGAGGTGGCACTGGCCATGGCCCGCATCGAGCGCGAGGCGATGCGTATGGGTCATCTCGTCGACGACCTTCTCCTCCTCGCCCGCCTCGACCAGGGGCGGCCGCTCGAACGGAAGCCCGTCGACCTCACCAGCGTGGTTTTAGACACGGTGGCGGCGGCGGGAGCGGTGGAGCCCGAGCGGCCGATCCGCGTCGACCTCGGCACGACACCTGCGCAGGTCCGAGGCGACGAGGATCGGCTGCGTCAGGTGGTGGAAAACCTGCTGACGAACGTCCGCGAGCACACACCCCTGGCGACACCGGTGTCCGTACGCCTCATCGCAACTGGTGCGAAGGTCGCCCTCATCGTTGCCGACGAAGGCCCAGGAATGACGGCCGACGATGCGTCCCACGCCTTCGATCGCTTCTGGCAGGTGGGAGGCGATGCCTCCTCGGCCGGCCGAGGCACGGGCCTGGGGCTGTCAATCGTGGCCGAGATCATCGCCGCCCACGAGGGCGAGATCCACCTCGAGACCGCTTCAGGCGAGGGGGCGACGTTCACCATCACGCTTCCGCGCCTTGCCGACATACCTGGAACTGACGCGACCATTCCCGCCGCTGATCGCCCGCCGTCGACATCGTGAGGACGGGCCCTGCTTCCGACGCCTTTCGCGAACCGGGTGGGACGAGTATCTGAGCCGCTGTCGCATCCGGCCTGGTGACCTCCCGCATCTCAACCAGTACCCTCCACCTCACTCGCAGTCGACGGGTATCGCCGTCACGGTCCGCCGCCAGCCGGTAGCCAGGGTCGCGGCCCGCGTGAGTTCTAGACCCGCCCAAGTCCACCACCAACCTCGTCGTGGAGGCGGAGGAACGTCGCCCAGCCGCAGGAATCGGGGATCGTCGGGATCCAGAGGGGGGCCTCACGAATCGGCACCCCCGGACTGACGGGCCAGCACCAGGATCCGCGGACGACCTTCGCCATCTCGCGTGACGATCGCGTTCCCAGCACGGGAGAGCACACGGTCAACCGGTTGCCACCCCAATCGACGTCCCGCCGGAGCGTGGCGAGGAAGGGAGCGCGTACCCTCTTGGCATGGTTGTAGAGGCATCCGGCTACGCGCCTGGTGGTGCCGTCGCGGTGCACCTGCTGGCCGACCCGGGCCTGCCTGCGGATATGGCCCATGACTTGGCCGGTGAGCTGCCCCAGGTCC
>JBBWZS010000161.1:0-55268 GCA_039649175.1 Acidimicrobiaceae bacterium | reverse complement strand
GAGGCGAACCTCCCGAGGACCCCAAGTATACCGAACACATGTTCGGAAGGCAAGCGACGGACGGGCTGCGGCGAAGCATTTTCCTTCAGTTCCCCCGGCGATGTGCCGATGAGTCACGCAGGGGCCGGTCTTTGGTTGTCGCGCCCTCCCGAGGAGGAGGCAATGGAGGCCACGCAGATCGGGGACACGCTCTTCCTCGACGGTCGCTACCGGACCCAGCGCCTGCTGAAGCGCAGCCAGGGCGTGGAGACGTGGCTGGCCTCGGACGAGAGCGCCGGGGGCCGGCGGGTCGTGGTGAAGACGGTGGCCGCCGCCGGCGTGTCGGCCGAGACCCGAGCCCGGCTCGAGCACGAGGCCCAGGTGCTCGGTCGCCTCGAGACCCCGTCGTTCCGGCCCCTCCTGGCTTGGGGCCGTCACGGTGATGCCGTCTTTCTCGTCCAGCCGTTCGTCAGGGGCGTCACCCTCCAACAGCGCCTGACCACGGGCGCCATGAGCCCGGCCTCGTCGCTGCGGACGGCTATCGACGTCCTCTCCCACCTGGCGCTGGCCCACGACCAGGGCGTGCTGCACCGCGACGTGAAGCCGGCCAACATCATGGTCGACGGTGAGGATCCGGTCCGGCGGGCGGTGCTCATCGACTTCGGCCTGGCCAGGAGCGCCGGCCTCGACCCCTCCGTCCGGGACGAGCCCGTCGGGACGGCGCGCTACCTGGCGCCCGAAGCCTCCGGCCTGCTCGACGTGGGCGCCGACGAGAGGGCCGACCTGTATTCGTTGGGGGTGGTCCTGTTCGAGTGCCTGGCCGGTCGGCCGCCGTTCGAGGGCAAGGTCGTCGGCGAGGTCCTCCGCCAGCACCTGACCAGCCCCGCTCCCCGACTGCGCAGCCTCGGGGTGACCGTCCCCCGGGCCCTCGACGAGGTGGTGGCCCGGCTGCTGCGCAAGGACCCCGACGAGCGGTACCAGTCGGCCGCCGCCGCTCTGGCCGACCTGGAGCAGATCGCCACTGCGCTCGGCCGGGGCGAGACCGACCCTCAGGTGACCATCGGGCTCCACGACCGGCGCATCGCACTGACCGAGGCCGGCTTCGTCGGGAGGGCTACCGAGCTCACCACCCTGGCGCGGCTGCTGGGCCAGGCGAGCCGGGGACGAGGTGGTCTCGTCCTCGTCGAAGCGGAGTCGGGGGGCGGCAAGAGCCGCCTGCTCGACGAACTGAGCGTCGACGTGGGGCCCGAAGCATGGACGCTGCGGGGCCAGGGTGTCGACCAGGCCGCCCAGCGGCCGTTCCAGCTCCTCGACGGTGTCGCGGCCACGATCCTGGCCGCAGCCGAGGCTGACCCTGCGACCGTCGAGCGTCTGCGCCAACGGCTCGACGACCGGACCGAGGCGGTGGTGGCCGCCCTTCCCGTCCTGGGCACCGCCCTCGGCGACATCGACAGGGACCGGCTCGGTCCCGAGGCCTACGGCGAGGTGCGCAGCATCGAGGCACTCAGCGCGCTGTTGGACTCGTTGGGCGAACCCGGGCGTCCCGCCCTGGTGCTGCTCGACGACTGTCAGTGGGCCGACGGCCTCACTGCTCGCCTCCTCGCCCGGTGGAACGAGCGGTCGGACCGTGGGCTCTGCCACGTGCTGGTCGTGGCCGCCTTCCGCTCCGAGGAGGTGGGTCCCGGCCACGCCCTCCGGGCTCTGCGACCCCGGGCCACCATCGGGCTCGGGCCGTTCGACCCCGCCGACGTGGCCCTCCTGTGCACCTCCATGGCCGGGGTGCTTCCGACCGAGGCCCTCGACGCCGTCGTCCACCTGGCCGACGGCAGTCCCTTCATGGCGTCGGCCATCCTGCGGGGCATGGTCGAGTCGGGCGCCCTGGCCTGGGTCGACGCCGAGGCGTCAGCCGGCGGTGGCGCTGCTACCGGGTCCGGAGGATGGCAGGTGGACCCCGGGCCTATGGCGGTGGTGCAGACCTCCAGACGGGCGGCGCTGTTCCTCGTCCGCCGGCTGGAACTGCTGGCGCCCGAGGTGCTCGAGCTGTTGGGCGTGGGCGCGGTGCTGGGCAAGGAGTTCGACCTGGACCTGGCCTCGGAGCTGTCCGGGCAGTCGCCGGCCGAAGCCATGGGCCTGCTGCAAGAAGCCCGTCGCCGGCGCATCCTGTGGGTGGACGAGGGCTCGGGGCGGTGCAGCTTCTGTCACGACAAGCTCAGGGAAGCTCTGCTCACCCGGCTGTCCGCCGACCAGCGCGGCGAGCTGCACCGGCGGGCCGCCAAGCGTCTCGAGGAGGCCTCCCCCGACCGGATCTTCGAGCTGGCCTACCACTACGACGCCGGCGGCGACGCCGACCGGGCCCTGGACTACGCCCTGCGAGCGGCGCAGGCCGCCCGCCCCCAGCACGCCCTCGAGGTCGCCGCCGCCCATTACCGCGTTGCCGAGCGCTGGGCCGCCGCTCCGGGGCGGGGCACCGCAGGCACGGCCACGGGCAGTGTTCGCGCGCTCATCGCCGAGGAACTGGGCGACGTGCTCGTGCTCCAGGGCCAGTACGGCGAAGCCGCCACCCGCCTGGAGGCGGCGCTGGCGCTCACCGGTGACCGGGTGGCCCGCGTGACGCTCGAGGCCAAGCTGGGCGACCTCGCCTTCAAGCGGGGCGACCCCGTGTCCGCCCGCACCTGGCTGGAGGGGGCCTTGCGCCACCTCGGCCGGTGGGCGCCCCGACGCAGCGCTGCCTTTTTGGTGGGCCTCCTCTGGGAGGCCGTGGTGCAGGCCGGCCACAGCCTCGTCCCTTGGGTCCGCCACCGCCGCCGCCACCACCGCCGGCTGGGAAGGACCGAGGAGGACTTCCTCGCCATCCGCATCTACAGCCGCCTGGCCTACGTGAACTGGTTCCACAGCGGCAAGGTCACCTGCGGTTGGGCCCACCTCCGGGAGATGAACCTGGCCGAGCGCTACCCCCCGAGCCTGGCCCTGGCCCAGGCGTACTCCGAGCATGCCCCGGTCGCAACGATGTTGCCGTGGTTCGGGCGGGGGATCGCCTATTCCAAACGGTCGCTGGCCATCCGCCGGGACCTCGGTGACCTGTGGGGCCAGGGCCAGTCGCTGCACTTCTACGGCGTCGTGCTCTACGCGGCGTCGCGCTACCGGGAGTGCATCGACACCTGCCGGGAGGCGATCCGCCTCCTCCAGCGCACCGGTGACCGGTGGGAGGAGCACACCGCGGCGTGGCACCTGGCTTACTCGCACTACCGACTGGGAGAGCTCGACAAGGCCGTCGAGTTGGCCCGCCACCTCTACGGGTCGGCCACCGCCATCGGTGACTCGGCAGCGGCGGGCATCAGCCTCAGCGCCTGGTCGAAGGCGTCGGGCGGGCAGGTCCCCGCCGAGCTGGTGGCGGTCGAACTGGCCCGGGGCAACGACGACGCCCATACCTCCACCGAGGTGCACGTGGCCGAGGCCGTCCGCCTGCTCGCCGGCGGGCTCGTCGACGATGCCGTCGTGGTGCTGGAGGCGGCGGTGGGCATCATCCGCCGTGCCGGGCTGCGCCAGGAGTACGTGGTACCGGTCTATCCGTGGCTCGCCACCGCCCGGCGTCGACAGGCCGAGGCCGTGCCCCCCGTGGCCGTCGCCGACCGGCACCGAGCCGTGGTCCAGGCATCCAAGGCCGCCGCTCGTGCCTACCGTCTGGCCCGCCACTACCGCAACAACCTGCCTCACGCCTTGCGTGAGCAGGCCCTGGTGGCTGCGTTGGACGGCAAGCCTGCTAGGGCCCGGCGGCTCCTGGCTCGCAGCATGGCCGTGGCCGAGGAGCAAGGTGCACGTTACGAGCACGCCCTCACGGTCGAGGCCCGGGCCCGGCTGGGCGCATCTCTGGGCTGGGCCCAGCCCCCTGACGCGGTGGCCGACGCCGAGGCCAGCGTGGCGCTGCTCCTGCCCCACGCCGACAAAGGGACCGGCCGGGTGCGGGCCGGTGAGCCGGCCAGCCTCGACCTGACCGACCGGTTCGCCAGCCTGCTCGAAGTGAGCCGCAGCATCGCCGCCGCGGCCTCCGAGGACGCCATCTGGGACGCCGTCCGCCACGCCGCCCTCACCGTGCTGCGCGGTGAGCGCTGCCACCTCGTCGCCATCGGCGACGAGGAGTCCGATCTCACCACCATGTCGGGCGAGGGTCTGGGCGAGGTCAGCACCAACCTCATCGCCCGGGCGATCGCCGCCAACGCCCCGGTGGTCTCGGGCGAGAGCGCCTCCGACGACGTCACCGAGAGCATGGTCCTGTCCGGCGTCCGTTCATCGCTGTGCGCCCCCATCTGGTCCGAGGAGCGCATCGTGGCGTGCTTCACCGTCACCCACCGCCAGGTCGGTGGCCTCTTCGGAGACGAGGAGGTGCAACTGGCCGAGTTCGTGGCCACCCTCGCCGGGGCGGCCCTGGAGCACGTGGCCGGGAGCGAGGCCCGCTATCGCTCCCTGGCCCTCAACTCGACCGATGTGGTCACCATCGTGGACGCCGCGGGCGCGATCAGCTACCAGACCTCGTCGGTCAGCCGCGTGTTCGGTTTCGAAGCAGCCGAGCTGCTGGGCCAGAGCCTCTCGTCGTGGCTCCATCCCGACGACGCCGTTGACGTCAGCTCGCTGCTGGACGGCGTGACCCGGTCGCCGGGTGGCAGCACGATGGTGCAGTGCCGCCTGCGCCACCGCGACAACTCATGGCGACACGTGGAGATGGCGGTCCGCAACCTGATCGACGATCCCGGGGTGCGGGGCCTGGTGCTCAACACCCGCGACGTCAGCGAGCGGGTGGCGCTGGAGACAGAGCTGCGCACGCAGGCATGGCACGACGGCCTCACCGGGCTGGCCAACCGGGCCCTGTTCACCGACCGGGTCAACCAGGCCATCGCCCGCCAGTCCCGCGTCAGCTCGCCGCTGTCGGTGCTCTTCCTCGATCTCGACGATTTCAAGTCGCTCAACGACACCATGGGCCACGCCGCCGGCGACGTCGTGCTGCTCGAGGTGGCCCGACGCCTGGAGGGCTGCATGCGTCCCGGCGACACTGTCGCCCGGTTCGGAGGCGACGAGTTCGCCGTCCTCCTCGAGAACGCCGGCCAGCCCGACGGTGTGCGCGTGGCGTCCAGAGTGCTGAATCAGCTGGCCGAGCCGTTCGAGGTGCTGGGTCGCGAGGTGCGGGTTCGGGCCAGCGTCGGTGTGGCGGTGGCCGTGGCCGACGGCGGGGCGCCCGTCTCGGTCGACGACCTCCTCGCCAACGCCGACGCCGCCATGTACGTGGCCAAGACCCTCGGCAAGGACCGCTTCCAGGTGTTCGAGACCCGCATGCGCACGGCGGCGGTGGAGCGGTCGGGGCTGCGCACCGACCTCGGATGGGCCGTCGAGCGGGGTCAGCTCGACGTGCACTACCAGCCGATCATCGACATCGCCAGCGGCGCCGTCACCGGCTTCGAGGCGCTGGTGCGCTGGCATCATCCCCGCCGGGGGCTCCTCCTCCCAGGTGCGTTCATCGACCTGGCCGAGGACTCGGGCCTCATCGTGCCCATCGGTGCGTGGGTCCTGGGCCGGGCGTGCCGCCAGGCCCGTGTCTGGGGCGACGCCCACGCCGGTGAGTGCTTCACCATGGCCGTCAATGTGTCGGCCCGCCAGCTCCACGACCCGGGCCTGGTCGCCGCCGTCGCCGGCGCTCTCGCCGATTCGGGCATCGACCCGGCGACGCTGGTGCTCGAGATCACCGAGAGCGTGACGGTAGCCGACACCGATGCCACCATGGCCCGGCTGCGGGCGCTGAAGGATCTCGGCGTGAGCCTGGCCATCGACGACTTCGGCACGGGGTACTCATCGCTCCAGTACCTCCGTCGGTTCCCGGTGGATCTCCTCAAGATCGACCGGTCGTTCGTGGCCGGTCTGGGGCACAACACCGAGGACAGCGCCATCGTGTCGAGCGTGATCGGCCTGGCCCACGCCTTCGGGCTCGGTGTGGTGGCCGAGGGGGTGGAGACGGTCGAACAGCTGGAGGCGCTCACCCTGCTCGGGTGTGACTACGCCCAGGGCTACAACTGGGCGCGTCCGGCACCATCGGACGAGGCCGCGCAGTGGTTGACCGCCGTCCTCGCCGACCGGGGCTCCCCGCCCGGCAAGCTCCGGGTGGTGATCGCCGACGATCGGGCGTCGGTCCGGGCCGCCATCCGCCTGGCCATGGACGTGCACGGGGGGTTCCGCGTGGTCGGTGAGGCGACCGACGGTCTGGAAGCCGTCGACCTGGCCCGCCGGTACCAGCCCGACCTGGTGGTTCTCGACCTGGTCATGCCCGGCCACGGCGGGCTCGAAGCCCTCCCCGGGATCCATGAGGTGGCGCCCCGTTCCGGGGTGGTGCTGCTGACCGCCCACGACATCGCCGACGTCCCGGTCGGGGCGGTGGAGGACTCTCTGGGCCTGTTCGACAAGACCGCCGACCTCTCGTCGCTGGTCGACCGCCTGGCCGTGGTCGCGGCGCAAACCTAGAGCGGCGTTTGCGTTGGCTCCCTCCGGGGCAGATCGGCCCGTGCCGGGCCTCCGGGCCGGGTTGAGAACACAGCGCGGGCCGTGAGGCTCGGCACGCTGAGCCCGGCCGGTACCGGGAACGGCCGGCGCGCCGGAGGCCTCCCCGTACTGAGCCTGACGCCGGGTTCAGCCCGCAGGTGGGCGGGGGCTGCGGGCCGCCTCAGCCACCAGGTCGGAGCGCACCATCATGTCGACCAGCTCGGCGAAGCCGACCTTGGGCGCCCACCCCATGTTGGCCTTGGCCTTGGTGGCGTCGCCGGTGAGGACGTCGACCTCGGCCGGGCGCTCGAACCGGGGGTCGCGCTCCACGTAGTCCTGCCACGGGCCCAGCCCCGCCGACTCGAACGACAGCTCGAGCAGCTCGCGCACGGTGTGGGTCTCGCCGGTGGCGATGACGTAGTCGTCGGCCTCGTCTTGTTGGAGCATCAGCCACATGGCCTCGGCGAAGTCGCCGGCGAAGCCCCAGTCGCGAGCGGCGTCGACGTTGCCCAGCACGAGCTTGTCCTGGAGACCGAGCTTGATACGGGCGACGGCGTTGGTGACCTTGCGGGTCACGAACTCGAGGCCCCGGCGGGGCGACTCGTGGTTGAAGCAGATGCCCGATGCCGCGAAGAGCCCGTAGGCCTCGCGGTAGTTGATGGTGGTGTAGTGGCCGAACACCTTGGCGGCGCCGTACGGCGACCGAGGGTGGAAGGGCGTGCGCTCGGTCTGGGGGGTCTCGCGGACCTTGCCGAACATCTCCGACGACGACGCCTGGTAGAAGCGGATGCTGTTGTCGCGCGAGCCGCCGACCACCCGGATGGCCTCCAGCATGCGCAGGACGCCCAGGCCGGTGATGTCGGCGGTGAGCTCGGGCTGGCGGAACGACAGGGCCACGAAGCTGATGGCCCCCAGGTTGTAGACCTCGTCGGGCTGCACCTGCTCGACCACACCGATCAGCGAGGACAGGTCCTGCAGGTCGCCCTCGACCAGCTCGAGCCCGGGCGTCTCCTCCTGGATCATCTGGATCTTGGGGTTGGCCTGGCCCCGGACCATGCCCACGACGTCGTAGCCCTTCTCCACCAGGAGCTGGGCGAGATACCGGCCGTCCTGGCCGGTGATACCGGTGACGAGAGCTCTGGGCACCGTCAGAACCTACTCGCCGAGGGGAGCGGCCCCGGCCGCCCGCGTTCGGCGCCTGGCGACCACTCGTGCGATCGTTGACCGTGGCCGACCAGGTTGAGACGCTCCACGCCGACGTGGTGGTGGTCGGCGGCGGGCCGGCCGGGGCGACCGCCGCCACCGTGCTCGCCCGCGCCGGGCGCGACGTCGTCGTCGTCGACAAGGCAACGTTCCCACGCGACAAGTGCTGTGGCGACGGCCTCACCGCTGCCGCCCTCCGCGAACTGGAGGATCTCGGGGTCAGGCCCGATGCGGTGGCCGGCTGGCAGGCCGTGGACGAGGCCCGGGTGTGCTCCCCGTCGGGCTACACGGCGCGCCTTCCTCTGCCCAGGGGCAAAGGGCTGTTCGCCGCCGTCGCACCCCGCGCCGCCCTCGACGCCGCCGTCCTCGACGCCGCCCGCACCGCGGGGGCGCGCGTCTACGACGGCCACGCCATGGTCGCGGCCACGGCCACCGCCGAGACGGTCGAGATCGAGGTGGCCGGGCTCGGTCGGGTGCAGGCTCCGTTTGCCATCGGCGCCGATGGCGCCTGGTCGCCCCTGCGCCATCTCCTGGGCGCCCAGATCCCCGGTTACCTGGGTGACTGGCACGCCTTCCGCCAGTACTTCGCCGATGTGGGGCCCGATGCCGACGCCCTATGGGTGTGGTTCGAGGCCGACCTGCTGCCGGGCTACGCCTGGTCCTTCCCCCTTCCGGGTGGCCGGGCCAACGTCGGCTTCGGCATCCAGCGCGACAGGGGGATCGCCGTGCGCGACATGAAGCACCTCTGGCCCGACCTGTTGAGCCGGCCGGCCATCCGGCGGGTGCTGGGCGACGCCGCCCACCCCGAGGCGCCCCACAAGGCCTGGCCCATACCGGCCCGGGTGGAGCGCATGCCCCTGACCGCCGCCGACGGCCGGGTCCTGTTCGTGGGCGACGCCGCCGCCGCCACCGATCCCCTGACCGGCGAAGGCATCGCCCAGGCCATGCTCACCGGCCGCCTCGCCGCTCGCAGCGTGCAGGAGGCAGGGCCGCGACGGCCTGTCTTGGCCGGGCGTCGGTACCAGGCCGAGGTGGGACGGGCCCTGTTCGCCGACCACCGCCTCGCCTCGGCGCTGTCGAAGGTGATCAGTCACCGCAAAGGGGCGCGAGCGGCCATCCGCCTGGCCGGCACCAACGACTGGACGAGGCGGAACTTCGCCCGCTGGCTGTTCGAGGACTACCCGCGGGCGGCGGTGGCCACCCCGTCGCGCTGGCGTCCGGGCATGTTCACCGCGTCCGGCGCCTACCGGAACTGAGTCGGCTACTACCGCAGGGGGGCGGTGGCGAGCTCGGACATCCCCCGGGAGAAATCGGTCTGGGCGGCGAAGCCCAGCACCGACCGGGCCCGGTCCGGTGAGGCGAGGATGTGACGGACGTCGCCGAGGCGGAAGGCGCCGGTGACCTGAGGCCGGGCGGCGGAGGGGCCGAAGGCGTCGGCCAACGCCTCGGCCATCTCCCCCACGGTGTGGGCCTTCCCGCTGGCCACGTTGAACGGGCCCGGAGCCGGCGGGTCGGCGGTGAGGGCAGCCAGGTTGGCCCGGGCCACGTCGGTGACGTGGACGAAGTCGCGCTGCTGGCGGCCGTCCTCGAAGACCTGGGGGGCGTCGCCCCGCTCGAGGGCGCTGCGGAAGATGGCGGCCACGCCGGCGTACGGCGTGTCCCGGGGCATCCGTGGCCCGTACACGTTGTGGTAGCGCAGAGCGGTCACCGGCAGGTCGCGCTGGCGGCCGAAGACGGCGAGGAGGTGCTCCTGGTGGACCTTGGTCGCGGCGTAGACGTTCCTGGGGTCGAGAGCCACGTCCTCGTCAATGGTCTCCACCACCAGGGTCTGCCCGCAGGCCG
Organism: Acidimicrobiaceae bacterium; assembly: GCA_039649175.1. Taxonomy (GTDB): domain Bacteria; phylum Actinomycetota; class Acidimicrobiia; order Acidimicrobiales; family AC-14; genus DATAQC01. The sequence continues at coordinate 45,725 of JBBWZS010000161.1, read as the reverse complement.
GACACTGTGGATCGAACATCCCGGTGGCGAGGCGATCCGGCGGGCGGGGGGCGGGTCGGATGACGCCGTGGACCTCGCACCGGTAGCGACCCTCGCCGTACACCACCATGCTGCTGGCCAGCACCATGCGGCCCCTGAAGCCGGCCCGGTCGAGCCCGCCCAGCAGCACGGCCGTGCCCAGGTCGTTGTGGGCCACGTAGTCGCCGACGTCGGCCATGCCCGTCTCCAGGCCCACCTTGGCGGCGTGGTGCGACACGGCGTCGACGCCCCGGCAGGCACGGTCCACGGTGTCGGCGTCGCGGATGTCGCCCCAGACGTAGTCGGCCTGCGGATGCAGGTCGGCCGCCGCCCTCTGCCGACCGGCGGGGTCGACAGTGAGGTCGAGCACCCGCACGTCGCAGCCCGCCTCGACCAGCGCCTCCACCACGTGGGACCCGATGAACCCCGCTCCCCCGGTGACGAGGACCCTCACCCGGGACGGGCCGATCGACGCATTGGGGCGCAGCGTAGGGGGCGGCGGCTACGCCGTCGAAGCGGGCGCGTCGCCGAACCAGATGAGGGCGGCCGTCACGTCGTCGCCACTGTGGACCGACGCCTCCTGCAGCCACCCCTCGAGCCTCTCGGACACCGTCGCCAGGCCGTGCTCGCGTACCTGGGCCCGCAGATCGGGGCCCACCCGGAGGAAGTCCCCATCTTCGGGATAGGCGTTGGCCAACCCGTCGGTGGCCAGCAGGGCCAGCACGGGCGAGCCACCAACCAGCGGGCGAGACCCGACCCGGAACTCACCGGCCGCCCCGGGCATGCACAACGACGTGGTCTCGTCAGCGAAGAGCCGGCCATCTCTCGCCACCGGGCGCGTCGCATCGCCTTCGGCGTCGGCGGTGAGCACGTCACCGTCGCCGACCTGGACGAAGACGGCGTACGCCTCGGAGGCGAGGCCGACGATCAAGGTTGCGCCATAGGCGAGCAGCGGGTTGGCGTCGACGGCCAGGCGACCCCGGCTCTCGACCGGGGCCAGCTCGTCGTCGGTGAAAGGTCGTCGCTCGATCTCGTCGGTCACCGCCTGCGACCACCGGTCGACGATCTCCCCGGGCAGGTCCACGCCGGCCCGCCGCTCAATCGACGCCCGGTCGTGTCCGGCAGTATCGGCCAGGAGGCGACGACCACAGTCCAGCGCCACGGCCACTGCCCAACGGGCGCCGGCCTCACTGCGGAAGCAGGTGGCGCTGCCGTGACCGTCCGACACGGCGACCACCACCACTGGGCGCACGCCGGGCCCTTGCCAGGAACCCACTGCGTCCTGGTTGGGGCGTCCGTCGCGCACGTGTGTGGCCCCGCGCACCGACGCGACGATGACCGAAGGGCTAGCGGGCACGCGCCGGGCGTCGCCCTCGTCAGTCGTCGGGGCCGTCACCCCACACCAGCATCTGCTCGGGCGGTGGCGGCTTGGTGAGGGGGTTGGGGACGGTGCTGTCGACCCTGGGCTGTGACGCCTGACCGACGACAACGGTCGAGCTCCACCTGATCATGGCGGCCAGGTCGTCGGGCGAGCCGGCGTGAAGCGGGCGGCGGCCGCTGTCGACCCCGATGAACTCCTGGAGGACGTCGACGCCGGCGTCCCGGCCGATGGCGATGGCCACCCGGATGGCCTTGGGGCCCCAGGGCGTGGCGAGAAGCCGGTGCAACCCCGACTCGAAGTCATCGGTGGGCTGGCCGTCAGAGACCAGGACGAGCACGGGTGGCAATGCCCGCTCGGGCATCGGAGGCACCTCGAGGGCACCGGCGACGAGCGACAACGCCGCGCCCATGTCGCTGTCGCCACCGGCGGCGACATCGGTCCACGTGAACTCCGTAGCCGGGACGGCGTCGGCGACGTGCCATTTGGCGCCGTCGGAGAAGGTGACAGCCCGAACGAGGAGCTGGGCGTGGGGGTTCGACTCGGCCACCTCACCCATCAGCGGGGCCGCCTCGGCGATGGCGGTGTTCAACGCCTGGATCCGGCCTTCGAATCGCATCGATCCCGAACAGTCGAGCACCCAGATGAAGTCCAGAGGACGGGCGGCCATGGGGCCACCAAGGCCCTTCACATCGCACCCCCGTGTCAGGTCTGCAGCGGCCCGAGGTTAGTCACCAAACGCAGCGTCGAGACGCCCCCTGGCTGCCGGTGTCGACGCTGGTAACCTCGCCCCAGGGGAAACAGTCGATTCGGGAGCGAATCAGTGAGGTCCTCATGAGTGGGCTCGCCACCCTGGAGTCGGTGCGCCTGGTGACCTCCGGGATCGACTGCGAGGTCGAGCACCTGCTGGGCGAAGGTGGCCAGGGCTCGGTCTACGAGGTGGCCCTGCGACCCGGCGGCGGCCACTTCGCCCTGAAGTGGTACCACCGCGAAGCCGCCACCCACAGCCAGTGGGCGGCGCTGGAGACCCTGGTCGACATCGGCGCCCCCGACCCCCGGTTCCTGTGGCCCATCGAGTTGGCGGGAGGGCCGGCCGAGGGTTTCGGCTACCTCATGCGCCTGCGCGAGCCTCGATTCCACGAGATGAGCGACCACATGGCCCGCAGGATCACCCCGGAGTTCCGTCAGCTGGCCACGGCCGGCCTCGAGTTGGCCGACAGTTTCCTGCAACTCCACTCCAAGGGTCTGTGTTACCGGGATATCAGCTTCGGGAACGTCTTCCTCGACCCCGACACCGGCAATGTGCTCGTGTGCGATGTCGACAACGTCGGCGTCGACGGCAGCGATGGCGGCGTGCTCGGAACTCACTACTTCATGGCGCCGGAGATCTTGCGGTGGGAAGCCATGCCGTCGACAAGAACCGATCGGTTCTCGCTGGCCGTGCTGCTCTTCTACATGTTCATGCTTCACCACCCCCTTCTCGGCAAGCGCGAGACCGAGGTGGGTTGTCTCGACGCCGCCCAACTGGCGCGCCTGCTCGGGCACGATCCGCTGTTCATCTTCGACCCCGACGACGACACCAACCGGCCCGTCGCCGGGGAGCAGGACAACGCACTGACCTTCTGGCCCCTGTACCCCCAGGCCATCCGCGACCTGTTCACCCGGTCGTTCACCGAGGGCCTCCGCAACCCCATGCACGGCCGGGTCACCGAAGGCCAGTGGAGGAGCGCCCTGAGCCGTCTGCGAGACGCAGTGATGACCTGTCAGTGGTGCCACCAACAGTGCTTCTACGACGTCGCCGCAACCGGTCCCCGCCGGTGCTGCAACCCGGCGTGCCGGCTCGAGATCGCCACCCCGCCCCGGTTGGCGGTCAACGGCTTCGAGATCGTGCTCGACGACGGGGCCGCGCTCTACCCCCACCACCTGGCCGGTCGCCGCTTCGACTACAGCGCGGTGCTGGCCTCGACGGCCCGGCACCCGACCTATGACGTCAGCGGGATCACCAACCTGGGTGACCACCCCTGGGTGGCGACGACGGCGTCGGGGGCGACGTGCGACGTCCCGCCGGCCCAGACCGTGCGCATCGCACCGGGCACCCGGATCGACTTCGGAACGGTCGAGGGGACCATACGCGGGTGACCCGGCCATGAGAGTCAGGGTTGCGTCGGGGCCGGCCCGCGGCCAGGTCAGCGTGGCGACCGGGGAGCGGTTCACCATCGGGCGGGGCACGGGCTGCGACATCGTCATCGCCGACGACACCAAGGTGTCCAACCTGCACGCCTACCTGAAGGTGGTGAACCGTCAGGGCGCCATCATCCACGACTGCGGATCGACCAACGGCACGTTCGTGGACGGGACCAGGCTCACCGTGCCGCAGATGCTCCGCGGCGGCGAGGAGGTGCGGGTGGGCGACACCCTGCTCGTCGTCTCGTCGTCCGACGAAAGAACGGGGGCCGACGACCCACCAGCGCCGGCCCCAGGCGTCGAGGCGACCGTGCGCCGGCCCCCCGTGCTCGAGGCGCGACCGGTCGGCCCCGCCCCGATGGGCCGGTCGACGTTGCAGCGCCTGACGCTGGCCAGATCGGTACGCACCGCCTCGGTCCTGTCGGTCGTGGCCCTGGTGGCGGTGATCGCCGTCATCGGTCTCTTCGTCTCGGGCGTCCTGCCCCGGGGAGGCACCTCGTCACCGCCGGCGGCGGCCACCCCGGCGCAGGTGGTCGACGCAGTGAGGCCGTCCACGGTGGCCGTCGAGTCTCGTCGCGACGCCGGGCCGGTCAACGGGGGGACGGGCTGGGTCCTCGACGCCGCCCAGGGACTGGTGATGACCAACAACCACGTGGTCAACGGCGGCACGAGCTTCAGGGTCGGAGTGGGCGACCAGCAGCGCGACGCCCAACTGGTGGCGGCGTCGCCGTGCGACGACCTGGCCCTGTTGCGGGTGAGCGACAGCGCAGGGATGAAGACGATGCCCCTCGGGGTCCAGCGGGACCTGAAGCTCGGCGACCCGGTCCTGGCCGTGGGGTTCCCGAGCACCGGGTCGGGCCGCCACGACCTCACGGCGACGACGGGCGTGGTCTCCGTGGTGCAGACCTCCCTCGGCGGCAACGGGCCCGAGCCCGACCTGCCGAACGTCATCCAGACCGACGCCGCCATCAATCCCGGGAGCTCCGGCGGGCCGCTCGTCAGCTCCCGCCGCGTGCTGGTCGGGGTCAACACGGCCACGATCGTCAGCACCGGCGGGCGCCTGCTCCAGAACACCAACATCGCCATCGGCGTCGACCGGGTCAAAGAGGTGGCGGCGGAGCTCCGTCAGGGTCGGTCCATCGGCGCCACCGGCCTGGGCCTCGACGTCCTCACGCCACAGTCGGACCTGGCCGCCTTGGGCCTGCCCAACCGGCCCGGGCTCGTCATCAGCGGCGCCGCCCCCGGCACCACCGCCGCCGCCGCCGGGCTGGGCCGGGAACCGGCATTGCTCGTGGCCGTCGACGGCCGCCCGATCGACGGGACCCTCACGAGCTACTGCGCGTCCGTGCGCACCATCCGCAGCGGCGACACCGGGCACCTGAGCATCATCCGGAGCGGAACCAGCGAGCCCGTCGACGTCACCGTGCGTTTCGCCTGACCATTGGAGACCGAGTTGCTCAGGCGGCAGCGCCCACCGTGTCGTGCCAGAACCCGAACATGGCCTTCTTGAGCGCCAGCTTGTCGGGATTGGTACCCGCCGGGGCTGCGACCAGGGCGGACTGGTACAGCTGGTGGCGGGTGTCGGTCCACTGCATGAACGGGTTGCCGTTGGCGTCGACACCGCAGAGGACCCGTCCGACCGGCACCTGGGCCTGCGTGTAGAACGTCCCGCTGTTGGCCGTGAAGGCCGGGTTCACGTCGGGGTCGCACGTGCCGGCGCCCAACCGGTATTTGGAGACCTCGGAGTCGAACCCGCCGTCGATCGTCGTCTGGTCTGGCAGGGCGTAGTAGAAGAGGCCGAGGGAGATGTCGCTCCCGCTGGCCGTGCTCACGGTGCACGCCAGCACCGGGACGTTGTTGAACCGGACGGTGGCCCTGACATCGGGCTTGGCACAGTTGCCCTGGTCCTTGACCTTGGACGGGATGAGATCGCGGAGGGCCTCTTCTGGCGTCTTCGCGGCGCCGGCCACGGTGGTGGGACTGCCCGCCGCCTTGGACTTGGAACTACCGCCCCCTCCGCCGCCGCCACTGACGGCAACGACGACGACGACGACGACGATCACCGCTATCAGGGCAGCGATGGCGGCGAGGGCCAGGATCAAGACGGTCTTCTTGCCCCCCCGGCCGGCGGCCGCAGGTGGTGGCTGGGCCTCGGCGTCGCCCTGGTCGACGGAAGGTCTGTCGACGGAAGGTCTGTCGACGGAAGGTCGGTCGGCGGTGGCCGTGCGACCCGCCATCTCCGTCCCCCCGGCAGCGGCCGCCTCCGGCGTGCCTGGGCGGGAAGCGGTCAGGCGGTCGGTGATCCCGAGAGCCAGCGCCCAGGAGTCGACCGACCATCGAGCCGACTCCGGCGCCAGGCTCCTCGCCTCTTGCAGCCGGTGGGAGAGCCGGTCGACCAGCATGGGGGCCGGTGTACCGTCTGAGCCGGCCAGCATCATCGCCGGGACGTCCTCCTCGAGGGCGGCCATGAGCAGCTTGACCTCCACCCGGCTGCCGCCGCAGCGGTCGAGGAGCAGACCCCGGAACCGGCGTTGGTCGTCGAGGACGGCCGCGCCCTCCGACGCGATGATCTCCCTCAGGGCATCGCGCGCGCCTTCGTCCACAGTGAGCCTCCCCAGCAAGGGTACCCAGCCCCGCCATGGATGTCCTGGCCGGCCCCGGCCAGGACGCGGCTACGGGCTGGTCGGCGAGTCGAAGAGAATGGTCCGCTGGCCCAGACGCACCCTGGTGCCTCCCGACAACACGACGGGGACGTGGGGGATGAGCCGGGTCCAGGAGGTCTCGGCCGGGGTGGAGATGAACGTGCCGTTGGCCGAGCCGAGATCGACGATGGTGGCGTCCCACCCGTCGAGGACCACACCGGCGTGGATGCGTGAGATCTCCAGGTCGTCGTCGCTGACCAGGAGGGGACGGGCACGGCCGGCGACGACCGCCTCGTCGCGCTCGGGCTCCCGACCCAGCACGTAGTCACCGTCGACGTCGGCCGTGGTCCCGTCGTCGAAGACCAAGGACCCCAGCGACGGACGGTTCCCGTCGACCAGGTGGAGCGTGCGGTGGTCCATGGAGGTGCCGCACACCGCGCAGTACGCCGCCGAGGGGTCGCCGAAGTGACCGCGGGCGCAGATCACGCCCTTGATGACGGGCCCGGTGGCCTCGTCGCCCTCCTCACTCGCGTCGGCCGCCTCGGCCGCCTCGGGCTCACCTTCGAGTTCGGGTTCGGGCTCCGGCTCGGCCTCATCCGCCGCCGCTTGGGGCGAGACGGTCGTCCGGCCCGATTCCATCGGGTCCTCGCCACCGTCGGGCGCGAGGGCCGTCGCCAGGTCCTCGGGCTCCGCCGCCCAGCGGGGGACGTCCGGCGGGTCCCCCGCCACGTCCACGTCTTCCAGGAACGGGTCGTCGGTGGCGCCGTCGAGCTCGGACACGTCGGGTGCCGGCGACGCAGTCGAACGGGCTTCGGTCGCGGTACCTCCGGCCTCGGCCACCTCGAGCGCCGCTGCGGGGGTCTCCTCGGGCGCCGCCACCTCGGGCGCCGCCACCTCGGGCGGCGCCACCTCGGGCACCACGTCCGGCGCCCCGGCGGCAACCAGCGACAGGCCGCCTCCGGTCACCACCCCCTCGCGCAGGCTGGTGCGCGTGTCGGTGGCCACAGCCACCTCCCCATCGCTGACCACCACGGAGTCCACTTGGGTGTCGATGATCCGGTCGACCCAACTGGCGGCCTGGCGGCCGGACAACCGCTCCGAGCCCTCCGGCCCCGAGAGGATGGCCTCGATCGACCCGTGCATCAGGACGGCCAGCCCACCCTCCACCTGGGCGAGGGCGGCGAAGGAGGGCACCTCGTCAGGCTCGGCCTGGGAGATCAGTCCGGCCAGCCGGCGGCTCAACGACCGTCCCGGCGGGGAACCCTGGCCGGCACAGGCCTCGACCACCCGGAGGATCTCGTCCACCAGAGGGTCCTGCCTGGCGTCGGGCGCCGCCACGGCCAGAACCACACCTCCGAAGCGGGCGACGATCCCGTTCCCGGGGTGCACCCGCAGCACCATTTCATCGAGGTCCACGACTGCCACCAATCCCCGTTGCAAGTGCTGCGAACACTAGTCACGGGGGCCGCCCCGAGGGAAGGGTTGCTCACACCGTCCCGGGCCCGAGCCGGTGGTCGCCCTGGGAGGTGTCCGGGATAGCATCGCCGCCATGAGTGCTCAGGATCGGGAGCCTCTGGCCCGTCCCACCGCACGGGCCCACACCGATGCCGGCCAGAGCACCCCGAGGGCCCCCGAACCCACGCCGGCGGCCGACACCCCACCCACACCGGTGCGGCGTCGCGTCGACGACATCTGTTTCGTGGCCAGCGCCGCGCCCCTCGCCCAACAGGCCCTCGTCGAGCTGTGCCAGCTCCACCGCTCGGTCGGGCCCGAAGAGGCCGATGTCATCGTCGCCCTCGGAGGCGACGGGTTCATGCTCGAGACCATGCACCGGTACCTACGGACGGGGAAGCCGTTCTTCGGCATGAACCGGGGCAACGTCGGCTTCTTGATGAACGAGTTCCGCACCGAGGGGCTGTTCGACCGCGTCATGCGAGCGGAGCGGGCCACCCTGTACCCGTTGGCCATGACGGCCCGCAGCGAGAACGGCACGACCGTCGAGGCGCTGGCCATCAACGAGGTGTCCCTGCTGCGCCAGAGCCGCCAGGCGGCCACGATCCGGATCAGCGTCAACAACGTGGTCCGTCTCCCCGAGTTGGTCTGCGACGGCCTCATGTTGGCCACGCCGGCGGGCAGCACCGCCTACAACCTGTCGGCCAACGGCCCCATCGTCCCCCTCCGGGCTCCCCTGCTGGCCCTCACGCCGGTGAGCCCGTTCCGGCCCCGGGGCTGGCGAGGAGCGCTGTTGCCCTCCAACGTGGAGGTCAGGCTCGAGGTGCTCGAACGGTGGAAGCGGCCGGTGAGCGCGGTCGCCGACCAGGTCGAGGTTCGCAACGTCGTCGATGTCGACATCCGGGAGGACCCCAGCATGGGCATCGAGTTGCTCTCCGATCCTCACCGCGACTTCCACGAGCGCATCCTGGTGGAGCAGTTCTCGTCCTGAGACTCCCCGGCCGGGTCGGTGGGGGTGGGTGGATGGCTTAGCGTTCCCCCATGCCCGACGTCGTGCTGCCGGTGCTCGACGAGGTCGAGGCCATTCCCTGGGTGCTGGCGAGGATGCCGGCCGGCTACCGGCCCATCGTGGTCGACAACGGCTCCACCGACGGCTCGGCCGAGGTGGCCGCGTCACTCGGTGCCGTGGTGGTCGTCGAAGCCCGCAAGGGCTTCGGGGCGGCGTGCTGGACGGGCTTGACGGCCGCCGACGACGACATCGTGTGCTTCATGGACTGTGACGGCTCGCTCGACCCGGGCGACCTGGAAGCGGTGACCGAGCCGGTGCGCGCCGGCCGGGCCGACCTCTGCCTGGGGAGGCGCGTGGCCGAGCGGGGCGCCTGGCCGCTGCACGCCCGGGTGGCCAACCGGGTGCTGGCCCTCGAGCTCGGGCGGCGCACGGGCGTGAAGGTGCGCGACCTGGGGCCGATGCGCGCCGCCCGCCGGATGCCTCTCGCCGCCCTCGGCATCCAGGACCGCCGCTCGGGTTGGCCCCTCGAGATGGTGGTGCGGGCGGCGGCGGCCGGCTGGCGGATCACCGACGTCCCCGTGCCCTACCGCCGCCGCCGCGGCCGCTCCAAGATCACCGGGACCCTGGGTGGCACGCTGCGAGCCGTTCGGGACATGTCGGCCGTGCTGCGGTGACCATGCCTGGCTGGGCGGCATCTTCGGGACCGGGACCGGCGCAGGACGCCGGCATCATCGTCATGGTCAAAGAGCCGGTGGCGGGGCGGGTGAAGACCCGTCTGTGCCCTCCGTGCAGTCCCGAGGAGGCAGCGGCACTGGCCGTCGCCCTGCTGGCCGACACGCTCGCGGCGGTGGCCGCCACGCCCGCGGCGTGGAGGAAGGTCGCCCTCCAGGGAGTGCCTGGTGAGTGGCTGCCTCCCGGCTTCGGGGTCGTCGCCCAGCGGGGCACCGGGCTCGACGAGCGCTTGGCCGCCGCCTTCGCCGACGCCGGCGCGCCCGCCGTGGCCATCGCCGCCGACACCCCCCAGGTGACGCCCGAGCTGCTCACGCTGGCGCTGACCATCCTCGGGGCGCCAGGCATCGACGCCGTGCTCGGCCCCACCGACGACTCCGGCTACTGGGCTCTCGGCCTCGGAGTGGCCGATCCCCGCGCCGTGGTGGGCGTGCCCATGAGCAGTCCCCTCACCCTCACCGCTCAGCGTGACCGTCTCCACTCGCTGGGCCTGCGCGTCGGCAAGCTACCCAGCCTGCGCGACGTGGACAGCATGGCCGATGCCCGGGCGGTGGCCGCCACCCTCCCCGGCTCCAACCTGGCCGAGACGCTCGCCGCCATCGATGCCGCGCCGGCCCGTCACGTCAGCTGACCCGCGCCGGACCAAGCCGTCGGCTGGGCCACAGTGGTGAGGTGACTGCGGACACGGCTGCCTCGGAGCGCGGCGCCGGCATCGAGGTGCAGGGGCTGCGCCACGGTTACCGGTCGGCCGCCGGTCAGCTCCGTGTGCTCGACGGGGTGGACATGGCCGTCGCCGCCAGCGGTTACGCCGCCGTCACCGGGTCGTCAGGCGCCGGCAAGACCACCCTGCTGGCCATCCTGGGTGGGTTGGAGCGGGCCCAGGCCGGGCGGGTCGAGGTGGGGGGTCGTGACATCGCCGCGCTGACCGGTGACGACCTGGCCGCCTACCGGCGCACGACGGTCGGCTTCGTCTTCCAGCACTTCGGCCTGCTCGACACCCTCACCGCCGCCGAGAACGTCGAGCTGGCCGCCACCTTGTCGGGGCTCACGCCCCGAAAGCGACGGGCGCGCACCGCCGAGGTCCTCGACTCGCTGGGACTGGGGCCCCGGGCCCGACACCGGCCCGCCGAGTTGTCCGGCGGCGAGCGCCAGCGGGTGGCCATCGCCCGGGCCCTGGTGAACCGGCCCCGGCTCCTCCTCGCCGACGAGCCCACCGGCAACCTCGACGAGGAAGCGGCCGCCATGGTCGTCGAGCTCCTCGAACGGCTCCGGTTCGAACACGGCTGCACGCTGGTGGTGGTCACCCACAGCCGACCCTTGGCGGCCAGGGCCGAGCTGCACTTCCGCATCGACGGGGGCCAGGTGGTGCTGGCCGACCGCAGCCTGCCCGTTGATCGCGCCGGCGCCGCCATCAACCCCGGCGCCCGCCCATGACCTGGCGCGACGCGGCCGTGCTGGCGGTGAAGAACCTGCGGCGCCGGTTCGGCCACTCGATCCTCACCGTGTTGGCCGTGGCCCTGGCGGCGACCCTGTTGACCGCCCTCATCACCATCGCCGGGACGGCTCGGACCCGCGTGCTCAAGCAGCTGGCCGACGGCGGCCCGCTGGCCGGGATCAAGGTCTCCGCCGCCGAAGCCGACCCGTCCCAGATCGACAACGACGATGCCAGACCGGGGCCCCCCAAGGATCTCGACGAGGCCACCCGGACCCGCATCGCCCGGCTGCGTGACGTCGGGTCGGTGGTGCCCATCGTGTCCAGCCAGATGCTGGTGGTGGCGCCCGACCCGCCGGTCAAGGCCGACGTGCTCGCCCGCCTCCCCGCCCCGTCGCCGACGACGGTCCGCCCGACCCCGCCCGGTCAGGGGGCGGTGACGACCACGACCACGGCCGCCCCGACCAACGGCACCGGCATCCGCGCCCCCGACCCCTTCGGCGACACCCTGGTGGGCGTCGACCTGTCCCGGGCCGACCAGCTCCCCATCACCGTGCTGGCCGGGCGCCTGCCTGGCGCCGGCACCCTCGTCGAGGTGGACGTGACCCAGGGCTACCTGGAGCGCCTGGGCCTGAACAAGACCCAGGCCCCTGCCGTCGTCGGCACCGAGGTGGAGATGGCGGCGCCCCGGTTCTTCGAGGCGGGCGGGCGCCCCCGCAACCGGGGCCGGTGGGTGAGGGCCACGATCGTGGGCGTCGTGGCCCAGGAAGCGGCGCCCGGCCAGTTCCTCGGGTCGATCGAGGAGTCCCGCCTGATGCGGGAGTGGACGGCGGCCGGCGGAACCGGAGGGGGCCGGGTGGAGATCCCCACCTCGCCCTACACGGGCCTGTTCGTGGTGGCCAGGGGCATCGACAAGATCACCGGGGTGCGCCGGTCGATCACCGACATCGGCTATGCCACGACCGCGCCCGAGAACCTGATCGCGTCGGTGCAGCGCTACCTGCGGGTGGTCGAGATCGTCCTCGGCGCCATCGGCCTCATCGCCCTCGTCATCGCCTCGCTGGGCATCACCAACGCGCTCCTCGCCGCCGTGCGCGAGCGTCGCCGGGAGATCGGCGTCCTCAAGGCCATCGGGGCGCGCGACCGTGACGTGATGCGGGTGTTCCTCCTCGACGCGTCGGTCCTCGGGTTCACCGGCGGGGTGCTCGGCACCGCCGCCGGCTTCGCCACCGCCTTCGGTGTGAGCCAGATCGTCAACCGTTACCTGGCCGACCAGGGTCTGGCCGGCGTGACCCTCGGCCTGCCCCTCCCGATCATCGTGGCGTCGATCCTCGGCTCGACGCTGCTCGCCCTGGGCGCCGGGGCGATCCCAGCCCGACGGGCCGCCCACCTTCCCGCCCGCGAAGCCATGGAGGCGGCGTGAGCCGGCGGTCCCTTCGACCGTCCCTAGTCACCGCCCTCGTCGTCGCTTTGGCTGTCGTCGCCTGTTCGGCGCCGTCGCGCCGGGCGCTGCCGCCGGCTGCACCCGCCACCGGGCCTCCCGTGGTCTACGTGGCCGTGGGGGCCAGTGAGACGGTCGGCTTCGGCGCCGACCAACCACTGCGTGAGAGTTGGCCGCGCGTCCTGTTCCGCACCGCCCTGCCCCCATCCGCCGTGTTCGTGAACATGGGGATCCCCGGGGCGACGGTCGCCCAGGCCCTGCGCGACGAGCTCCCCCAGGCTCTGAACGTCCATCCCGCCCTGGCCACGGTGTGGCTCAACGTCAACGACATCATCGCCGGCGTGGCCGCCCCGGACTTCGAACGGGACCTGACCACGCTCGTGCACGGGCTGCGGGGCAACGGCACCACGCGCGTCCTGGTGGCCAACGTGCCGCCCCTCGACCAGCTGCCCGCCTACCTGTCATGCCGGTCGGGCGCGGCAAGTGGGGGCAGGGACGGCCCCTGCGCGGGGGCATCCGACCTTCCCAGCCCCGGCGCCCTCGACCGGATCGTGGACTCCTACAACGCCGCCACCGCCCGGGTCGCCGCCCAGGAAGGCGCATCGGTCGTGGACCTCAACGCCGTGGGCCTGGCCGCCCGCCAGGCAGGGACCGCCGCCTCACTGGTGAGCAAGGACGGCTTCCACCCGAGCACTGCCGGCCACCAGGCAGTGGCCAAGGCCTTCGCCGACGTGCTCGCCCAGGGCGGACCGGTCACTCCGACCGGGTAAGAGGGGCGGGCCTCACTCGCTACCGTTGACGAGGATGGCCGACGACGAAGGCGCTCCGGCTCGGGCTCCGGCGCTCGACATCGACGGTTGCCGGGTGCTGGTGGGGACGTGTTCGTGGACCGACGCCACCCTGGTGAAGGAGACCGACTGGTACCCGCGCCGGACGATGACGGCTGCCCAACGCCTGGCCTACTACGCCAGCCGGTTCCCCGTGGTCGAGGTGGACAGCACCTACTACTTCCCGCCGACGCCCGAGTTGAGCGGCACCTGGGTGCAGCGCACCCCCGACGAGTTCACCATCAACATCAAGGCATGGTCGCTGCTCACCGGCCACCCGACCTTTCACCACTCGCTGTGGCCCGACCTCCAGGGGCAGATCCCCCCCGAGCACCGTGACAAGCGCCGGCTCTACGCCAAGCATCTCCCGCCCGAGGTGGTCGACGAGGCCTGGGACCGCTTCCGGCACTCGTTGATGCCGCTGCACTCGGCCGGGCGCCTGGGGGCGGTGCTGTTGCAGTACCCGCGCTGGTTCGGTCCCAAGGAGGCGAACCGGGAGGAGATCCGCCTGGCGGCCCGCCGCCTGCCCGACTTCCGCTTGTGCGTCGAGTTCCGAAACGGCCGCTGGCTCGAGGGCAACGAGTGCGAATCCACTCTGGGGCTCCTGGAGTCGCTCGGCCTGTCGTTCGTGTGCGTGGACGAGCCCGCCGGGTTCCCGTCATCGGTCCCGCCGGTGGTGGCGACCACCGCCGACCTCGCCGTCGTGCGCTTCCACGGCCGCAACGCCGAGACCTGGGAGGGCCCGGTGCCCAGTGCCGCCGAACGCTTCCGGTACCACTACCGCACCGACGAGCTGCGGGAGTGGCTGCCCAAGGTACGGGAGCTGGCGGGGTCGGCCCGGGAGGTCCACCTGCTGATGAACAACTGCTACCGCGACTACGGCGTGGACAACGCCGCCGAGCTGATCACCCTCCTCCAGAGCTGACGGCGGGATCCCCTTTCGGGTCAGGGGTCTTCGGGGGCGTCGGCCAGGTCGGCGTCGCCGGTCACCGGCGAGGCGTGATGGGCGACCATGCGCCACCCACCCTCGGGGGCACGAACGAAGATGTTGAGGGCGGCCACGGTGGTGGCGGGCTGGTCCACGGCCAGGATGTTCTCGTCGACGGAGACCCACGCCACATCGCCCTCCCGGCGGGCGGAGATGTTGGTGAGGATGAACTGGAGGTGCTGGTCGTTCTGGAACAGGGCGAAGAACGAGGCCGCCACCTGGCCCCAGCCCCGCAGGACGGCCCAGCCCGGATGGGTGCACACGACCCGATCGGTGTGCTCCCACAAACCCGACATGGTTTCGAGGTCGCGGGCCTCGAACGCCGCGTAGAACGCCTGGTTGGCCTCCTCCGCCGACTCCTCCTCGCTGCTGGCCGTGGTGCCTCCCTCGATCGCCGTGGCACGGTACCGCCTCCGGCCGCCGCCCTCCGACGATGTCACCCGCGCACGATGACCGGCAAAGCCGGTGCAGTGTCACACCGATGTAATACGTTTTGGTGATGGTCCTGCCCCTGCCCGTCTCGCTCACCCCGTCGAAGGTGGCGTCGTTCAAGGACTGTGCCCTGGCCTTCCGTTTCTCGGCCATCGACCGCCTGCCCGAGCCTCCGTCGCCGTGGGCCACCAAGGGCACGCTCGTGCATCGGGCCCTCGAGCTCCTCTTCTGCGCAGAACCGCCTCTGCGCACGCTGGACACCGCCCTCGCCTGCCTGGCCACCGCCCGCGCCGAGATGGCCACCGATCCCGACTACGTCGGCCTCCACCTCGATGCCGAGGCCGAGAGCCTGTTCGCGGCCGAGTCCGAGGCCCTGGTGCGGCGCTACTTCGAGCTCGAAGACCCGACCCGGGTCCACCCCATCGGCTTGGAGCTGCGCCTCGAGGTCGCCCTGGGCTCGCTCACCCTGCGCGGCGTCATCGACCGCCTCGACCTCGACGCCGACGGCGGTCTGGTCGTCACCGACTACAAGACGGGCAAGGTCCCCGGCGTGGTGCACGAGCAGAGCCGGCTGGGAGGCGTGCACTTCTACGCCTTCCTGTGCGAGCAGCTGCTCGGTCGCCGCCCGGTGCGCGTGCAGTTGCTCTACCTGAGCGAGCCGGTGGCCATCGTGGCCACGCCTTCCGACCAGTCGATCCGGGCGATGGAGAAGCGGGCCCTGGCCATCTGGAAGGCGGTCGAGACCGCCTGCGACCGCGACGACTTCCGGCCCCACCCGTCCCGCCTGTGTGACTGGTGCGCGTTTCGTGAGTACTGCCCGGCCTTCGGTGGCGATCCCGCCTCGGCCCGGGATCTCGTCGCTGTCGGCTGACCTGCCGCCGGCACCAACTACGGTCGCGGAGTGACCCGAAGGTTTCGCGGTGCCCGTAGCCTCATCCGTCGCTTCGACGCCTGTGCCGAGACGGGGTTCGACCGCCTGCGCGGGCGCCGGGCGGCCGATCACGTCTTCTACGTGGCCTCCGAGCTCGGCGACTTCAGCCTGGCGTGGGTCATCCTCGGCTGCCTCCGGGGCCTGCGCTCAGGACCGAGCGACGAGCGGGCAGCGCTGCGCCTGGGCGGGGCGCTGGTGGCCGAGTCGTTCATGGTGAACGCCGTCATCAAGTCGATGTTCCGTCGTACCCGCCCACCCTGGGACGTCCACCGCCCCCGCGGGCTGCGCCGACCGCTGACCAGCAGCTTTCCCAGTGGGCACGCCACCTCGTCGTTCACCGCCGCGGTGCTGTTGTCCGAGGACGACCCGTTGTGGCCGCTCTACTGGGGTGTGGCGGCACTGATCGCCGGCAGCCGTGTCTACGTGAAGATCCACCATGCTTCAGACGTGGCTGCAGGTGTGGCGGTGGGCGTGGCCATGGGCCTCACCATCCGCACTCTCGTGCCTCTCGCCCAGCCCCCGACCGAGACGCCGGCGGTCGGGACGCCACTCGAAGCGGTGACCCGACCTAGCTGACCCCGGCCCGTTCCAGCTCGGCCACATCGGTGGCCAGCAGCGAACGCATGTCGAGCAGGAGGTCGGACATCTCCGAGGCAGATACCAGCTCCCGCGTGTGGAGGGTCCCGAGGCTGCGATCGATGATCTCCAGCGCTTGGTTGATTGCGTCGCTATCGAGTATCTCGCTCATCATTGTCTCCAACGCCCGAGGGCAGCGACCTGTTCCGCATTCTGTGCTCGGAAACACGATCGTCACAACCGGCACGCTTCTGTAGCTCGGAGCACCACTCTAGTCCAGGCGCGCCCCGGTTCGGCCTCATATCCCGACATCCCCGGTCTCGCTGTCATACCCCCCTGTCATTCTTGAGGCATGGAACAGCAGCTCACCCTGGTCGACCCCGGCGAACGCTCGTGGGAGCTCGACGACCACACCCGCGAGATCGGCCGGCGAGGCCTGGAGCAGGCTCGCCAGGCCCTGCAGAAGGCGTCCCGCCGAGCGGCCTGAGCGTCTCCGCCGCCTGTCTGTCACCATAGGCCCCTGGGCCTGGCAGGGGAACGGTGATCCAGGTCCGGTAGCGCCTCGATCGGGAACGGTCCACCTCGCGGCCCGGGCCGCCTCTGTGTGCTCACTGCCAGTGTCGCCCCACCGGCAGTACCCACCGCCAGCATCGGGAGGTGCCCGTGCGTGTTCACCCCTTCGTCGTGGCGCTCGCCATGGCCAGCGTCGCCCCCCTGGCCGCCTGCGGCGCGCCAGGCACGGCCGCCACCGCGCCCGTTCCCGCCGGACAGGCCACCGTGGTCCGGGTGGTCGACGGAGACACCATCGTGGTCAAGACCTCGGGGCGCGACGAACGGGTCCGGCTCGTCGGCATCGACACGCCCGAGTCGGTGAAGCCCAACACCCCGGTCCAGTGCTTCGCCCTCGAGGCATCGGCCCGCACCAAAGCCCTCCTGCCCCCGGGCACGGCGGTCCGCCTCGAGCGCGATGCCGAGCTGCGCGACCGCTACAGGCGCCTGTTGGCCTACGTCTACCGCCAGCCCGACGGCATGTTCGTCAACCTGGTCCTGGCCCGCGAGGGTTTCGCCCTCCCGTACACCTTTCCGCCCAACGTGGCCCACGCCGATGAGTTCGTGGCTGCAGCCGGCGAGGCCCGTCAGGGTCGCCGAGGCCTCTGGGGCCGCTGCCGCGACCCTGCCAGTCCCATCGACCCGACCAAGGGCGCCCGCTGACCCCTCGCGGCGGAGGACGCTACCGTCGGCTTCGTGACCTCGGTCGCCGAACGCCTCGGCTACCCGCCCGACGCCCGACTGCTGATCGTCAACTGTGACGACCTGGGCTCCTCCCACGCCGCCAACATCGGGGTGTACGAGGCCCTGCGCGACGGCGTGGCCACCAGCGCCAGCCTTATGGTCCCCGGCCCGTGGGCCCGGGACGCCGCCGCCCGGTACCGGGGCGAGGACGTCGGCGTCCACCTCACCCTCAACGCCGAGCACGAACTGTTCCGGTGGGGCCCCATCACCCACGCCCCCTCGCTGCTCGACGGCAACGGGGGCTTCCCCCGCACCGTGCAGGACGCCTGGGACCATGCCGACCTCGACGAGGTACGCCGCGAGTGCCGGGCCCAGGTCGAGCGCGCCATCTACTGGGGCTTCGACGTGAGCCACCTCGACTCCCACATGGCCACGCTCGAGCTGCGGCCGGAGTTCTTCGACGTCTACCTGGAGCTGGCCGCCGACTTCGGGCTCCCCCTCCGCCTGGGATCGGCGTCGACCGAACGGTCGGTCGGGTTCCCGTTCCGGGCCCTGGCCGCGTCCGAGGGGATCCTGTCGCCCGACCACCTGGTTCGAGGGCCGGGCGTCGGCAGCCGTCGGGCCATCGAGCGGGCCCTGTCCGAGCTGGCCCCCGGGCTCACCGAGCTGGTCGTGCACCCGGCCATCGACACCGCCGAGTTGCGCGCCCTGGCGGCCGACGACTGGCCGGGCCGGGTTGACGACTATGAGCTGGTCAGCGGCCACTCGACCTTGGGCTCGGTCGCCCGGCGCGCCGGCGCCCACCTGATCGGCTACCGGGCCCTGCGGGACGTGCAGCGGGGGCCCGGCTGAGGCTCAGATCTTGCCGACGACCACCGGGTCGTTGGTGCTGGCCACCACGCCGCCCGCCTTCTCGGTGGTGAGGGCGAAGCCGGCGGCGGTCGGCGGGGCGGTGAACCCGACCGAGGTGACCTTGGGCCCGAGCACGCCCACCGAGATCCGGCTGGTGCCCACCAGGGCCCACAGCTGGTAGGTGTTGCCGGGCGGGAGGTCGGCCAGGTGCTTGTTGGTCAAGAAGCCCGTGCCGTCGGGGAGCACGACGGCCTCGGCCCCCTCCGCGCCGTTGGAGCTCTGGAGCTTGATGTGGCGGCCGGCGGGGTCGGCGAGGGCGGCGTTGACGGTCCGGTCGAACTCGGTGCCCAGGGCCTGCTGGTTCATGCGGTCGATACGCCGCCCGTCGTCCACCACCTTGAGACCGAGCACGGCGACGGCGGCGACGGCGGCAACGGCGATCATGGCCGCCACCGTCGCCAGGGGGCGCGACCGCGGCGACGGGCGCTGGATGGGCACCACCGGAGCGAGGGGCATCTCGAGCGGCGGTGGTGTCTCCTCCAGGCCCTCGGCGATGCGGTCCCACAGACCCTCGGGGGCCGGCGTCCAGCTCGGGGCGAGGAAGGCGGCCACCTCCCGGTGCTGGGCGATCTCGGCCTGGCATGCCCCGCACTCGGCGGCGTGGGCCTCGACGGCCTGGCGCTCGTCGGGATCGAGGGCATCGAGGGCGTACACCCCGAGGAGCTCGCCGGCGTCGGTGTGACTCAACTCTCGGCCCACGACACGCTCACCCCTGCCTCGACCATGGAGACGCGCATCTTGCGCAACCCCGATCTGATCCTGCTCTTCACGGTACCTTCGGGCTCGTCGAGAAGGACGGCGACCTGGCGGTAGGTGTGCCCCCCGAAGTAGGCCAACTCGATGGCATTGCGTTCGTCGACGGGGAGCCCAGCCACCACTTCCTGGACCTGTTCGGCCACCGCCAGGTCCATGACCTCGCGCTCGATGTCGGTGCCGTGCTCGGCCGTCTCCCGGGCCTCCCGCTCTTCCCGGCGGCGCCGCGAGGTCTCCGACCGCAGGAGGTCGACGGATCGGCCGTGGGTCTGGGCCAGCAGGTAGGAGCGGAGGCTCCCGCGTTCGGCGTCGAAGCGGTCCGGTTGGTTCCACAGCCGCAGGAAGACCTCTTGGAGCACCTCCTCGGCCAGCTGGCGGTCGGCGAGAAGGCGGCGAGCCAGGGCGAAGGCGGCCCCGGCGTGGCGGCGGTAGGCCTCGGCCAGCGCATCCTGGCGCCACCGGCCGATGGCCACCACCAGTGTGGCGTCGCTCGCTTCGGTCAAGGACATGGCAGCCACAGTGTTGCCTCTTCGGCGCCGAGGGGCATACCGGATGGGTTTGCGCCCCTGCGCGTGGCAGTACCGTGTCACCCGTCCGCCCCCACTAGGGAGACTGATTTGGTGACGCCACGCCTCCCCCGGCTCCTGTTGCTCGTGGCGGTTGCAACTGTCGGCGTGCCGACGGTGCTGGTCGCCTGCTCGTCGTCGGGGTCGAAGAGCGTCGCCGGGCCCCCGGCCACATCGGCACCGAGCACGCAGGCGCCTGCCACCACGGTTGCGGCGCCGAGCGGCGTCGAAGGCACGGCCATCACCATCAGCGGCTTCGCCTTCCAACCCGGCGAGCTTCGGGCCAAGGTGGGCGACACCATCACCGTCACCAACGCCGACGGCACCGATCACACCCTCACCGCCGTCGACGGGTCCTTCACGACCGGCCGCTTCTCCTCGGGGTCGAGGTCGGTGACGGTCACGACCGCGGGCCGGTTCGAGTTCAAGTGCGAGGTCCACAGCTTCATGCCCCACGGGTCCATCCAGGTCTCGGGCTAGAGCCGTAGGATCAACTGACGACGCGGGAGGAAACACCCTTGGCTGTTGAGAGATCAGCTGTTGACGACCGGGCCCTGAGGGACCTCCTCGAGGAGTCCCAGGACATCCAGTCCGACGCCATGGGCGCCACCCGGGAGCCTCTCGCCGAGTTGGTAGAGCTCGGCCACGAGCGGCGAGCGGGTGGTGGCTTCGACCCGGTCGAGGCTGATCAGTTCCGCGTTGAACGCCGGCGCCTGATGCGCTCGAGCCTTGTCGCCGGAGGAGCGTTGGCCGCCTACGGCTTCGGTGGCGCCCTGCTGCGCCTGCTGGAGACGCCGGCCTTCGCCGACCAGGCCCTCGACGTGCAGATGCTCCAGACGTCGGCCTCGCTCGAGAACCTGGCCGTGGCCACCTACGACACCGCCCTCGCCCTGCCCTTCATCGGCGGCGACGGCGCCAACGCCACCGTCAAGGCCTTCGTCACCACGACCAGGGGCCAGCATGCCGACCACGCCAAGGCGTTCAACGACGCGCTGACCAAGCTCGGGGGCAAGCTCCAGCCGGGGGCCGACCCGGTGCTGATCGACGTGGTCAACAAGGCCAAACCCACCCTCACCGACGCCGGCAAGGTGGTCGACCTGGCCATCACGCTGGAGACGGGCGCCACCGAGACCTACCAGAACAACGTGGCCGCCCTCGCCGATCCCAATGCCAAGATGGTGACAGCCAGCATCATGGGCGTCGAGGCCCAGCACGTGGCCGTGCTCCTGGCCGTGCAGGCCCTGCTCAAGGCGTCCCGGCCCGACCTGATCAACCTCGACCCGGGCAACGTCGCCAACCTCCCCGACGTGGCCGGCAAGGTGGGCTTTCCCGAGTCGTTCCAGAAGACCGACATGGCCCGGGCCGCGGGCGAGGGGGCCACCAAGTGAGGAAGAGGGCACGCCCGACGGGCATGGCCATCAGCGAGTCCGAGCTGGTCCGGCTCACCGCCGACCTCGACGAGATGCACCGGGCCACGCTCCCGGCCATGCACGCCGCCGCCGAAGGCTGGACCGAGCAGTTGCGCAGCGCCGCCTCCGATCTCGGGAGTAGCCGCACCAACCGTCGTCGGTTCCTGGCCGGCGGCGGCGCCGCCCTGGGGGCTCTGGCCCTGGCCGCCTGCGGCAGCACCGGCAGCAACAAGGCCACGGGCAACCCCACCCCGACCGACCGACCGGGAAACACCCCGCTCACCGGTGATTTCGCCGTTGCCGCCCTGGCCGCCTCGCTCGAGCACCTGGCCGTGGATACGTACCAGGCCGGCCTCGATGCCGCCACCGCCGGCAAGTTGGGCGCCGTCCCGCCGGCGGTGGCCACCTTCGCGGCTACGGCCAAGGCCCAGCACAGCGACCACGCCGCCGCCTGGAACAGCGTCCTCACCAACGCCGGCAAGGCGCCCGTCACCGGTGTCGACCTGACCGTGAAGAACGGCGTCGTCGACCCTGCCTTCGCCGGGGTGACCGACGTCACCGGCCTGGCCAGGCTGGCCCTGGGGCTGGAGAACGTGGCCGCCGCCACCTATCTCAACGGCATCGCCGTCATGGAGAACAACAACGCCCTCAAGATCGCCGCGTCGATCCAGCCGGTGGAGATGCAGCACGCCGCCATCCTCAACTTCGTGCTCGGCCAGTACCCCGTACCCGACGCTTTCGCCAAGACCGACGGCTACCGGCTCACCAGCGACCAGATCGGCTGAGCCCGGCGGGCCGGGCGCTCAGTCCGGGAGCAGCGGCGGCGACAGGCCCTGGTGGCGACCGAGCAGCACCGCCCTGGTGACGGCCTCCGACCCGAACCGGTCCCGAACCTGATCGACGGCGTCGTCGAGTGCGTCGTCGTGGCCGCCGGCGAAGGGCAGGACGAGCTGAGTGGCGCCTTCCCCGTCGAGATTGGCGACGGCGATGCCCACGAGGGTGAGGCCCCGGTGCTCGATCATCGGCATGGCCGCCGCCACCAGTGCCCTCACCGCGGTGAGGACGGTGCGGGTCTGGGCCGTGGACAGGGCCAGGGTGTGCGACCGGGTGACCCGGGTGAAGTCGGCGAACCGCAGCCGCAGCACCACAGTGCGTCCCACGCGCCCCGACCTTCGCAGGCGACAGGTGACGCGGTCGACCAGGGCGACGATGGTCGCGTCGATCTCCTCTGGTGATCTCGGTGAGCGGCCGAGGGCGCGCTGCGACCCGATGGAGCCCCGGCGGTGGCCGACCCGCACTCGGCGCCTGTCGACGTTGTGGGCCAGGGCGTGCAGGTGGCGGCCGGCGCCCCGACCGAGCATGGCGACGAGGGCGTCCTCGCCCAGGCGGGCCACGTCGCCGACGGTGGTGATTCCCCGGGTGTGCAAGGTGGCGGCCGTCACCGACCCGACGCCCCACAGTCGCTCCACCGCCAGCGGGTGGAGAAAGGCCAACTCCTCGCCGGGAGCCACCACCACCAGACCGTCGGGCTTGGCCACGGCGCTGGCGACCTTGGCGAGGAACTTGGTCCGGGCTACGCCGACGCTGATGGGCAGCCCCACGCGCGCCAGCACCTGTCGGCGCAGCTGCTGGGCGATCGCCGTCGGCGTGCCCGACAGCCGTCTGAGACCCCCGACGTCGAGGAACGCCTCGTCGATCGACAGCCCCTCGACGAGCGGCGTGGTGTCGGCGAACACCTCGAACACGGCCTTGGAGGCGGTGGCGTAGGCGGACATCCGGGGCTGGACCACGATGGCCGGCGGGCACAACCGGCGAGCCTGGGCCCCGCCCATCGCCGTCCGCACGCCGTACGCCTTGGCCTCGTAGCTGGCGGCCAGGACGACGCCCATGCCGACGATGACCGGGCGCCCCCGCAGGCGGGGGTCGTCTCGTTGTTCGACCGATGCGTAGAAGGCGTCGAGGTCGGCGTGCAGGATCGACGCGGTCACGTTCACGAACACATGTTCGCAAGCGGGGCGCCGCCGGGCAAGGGGGAGCGCCGTCGAGCGCTCCCGGTCAGTACTCGGTGACTTGGCGGATCTCTTCCTGGATGGCCTTGTACTCGGGGCTCTGGGTCAGCGGCAGCAGGCTCATCAGCTTGCCCATGTTGCCGGTGACCTTCATGCGGCCCTGCATGAACGCGGCGTTGGGATCGAGGTCGCCCTTCTGCATCTTGACGCTGTCGTCCCACGACAGGGTCAGGGTGAAGTCGGCGTCGGCGTCCTCGCCCACCGCCGCCTCGAGCAACTTGCCCTTCTCCAGGACCCAGTAGTACCTGACGTCACCGTCGGGCCCCCCCGTCACGTGGTACTGCATCCGGGCGGTGGCGCCCTCGCGCTCGGGGAAGCTCTGGGCCAGCTCCCTCTGGGTGTCGAGCCACTCCTGAGTCAGGTACTTGTGCATGTGCGTCCTCGCAGGTCGTTCGGGGTCCGGGCCGCCGGGGCCCGGGGTGATGGTAGCGGCGCCCGTACGGCCGTCAACGGGACACCCGGTCGCCTACCCCGGCGAACAGGTCGTCCTCGGGGCTGGCGGTGTCGACCAGGCTCCTCGCCAGGATGTAGTCGTCGTACCCGTAGGCGACCACGTCGGCGGGCAGCCCGAACCAGAACGGCGACTCGGGGTCGATCTGGGTGGCGTGGGCGATCAGCGCCGCCCGGCGCACGTTGTCGTGCTCGGTCACATCGAGGCGGGTGGTGATGCGGTGGTCGTGGTCGGGCCGCTCGAACCACCTGTCGCCGAACGGTGACTCCAGGCCCAGGTCGAGGAACTTCTGGTGCATGGCCAGGATGCGGGCCCGCGACCACGCCACGTAGTAGAGCTTCAGGGGCTGCCAGGGCGGGCCCGCCTCGGGAAAGGCGTCGGGATCGCCGGCGGCGTCGAAGGCGGGAAGGGTGATGTCGTGCACCCGGAGATGGTCGGGGTGGGGATAGCCCTCCTGGTCGTCGGCGTAGGTGACGATGACCTGGGGGCGCTCACCGCGGATGATCTTCACCAGGCGACCGACGGCCTCGTCCATGGGAGCCCGGGCGAAGCAGCGGGGGTCGGCGTTCTCGGGCGTGTCGGGCATCCCCGAGTCGCGGTACCCGAGCAGGACCACCTCGTCGTAGCCGATGGCGGCCGTGGAACGGGCCAGTTCCTCCATCCGGACCTCGTGCAGGCGCTCCCGCACCTCGGGCCGGTCCATGGCCGGGTTGAGGATGTCGCCGGCCTCACCTCCGGTGCAGCACACCAGGACGCAACGCACCCCCTCGGAGTGGTAGTGGGCGACGGTGGCCGCCCCCTTCGACGCTTCGTCGTCGGGGTGGGCGTGCACGGTGAGCAGGCAGAGCGGCTCGCGAGCCGGAAGGCGGTCGTCCATGTGGCAACGGTACCGTCAGCCGGCGTCCCGGTAATCCGTCGGTCCGTTGGCTGCCGGCGGGCGTGGCGGCCACACTGGCGCCATGAAACTCGCCTTCGTCGGATCCTTCTCCACCGGGAAGACCACCCTCGCCAACCTCTTCGCCCGGGAGTGGGGTTACCCCCTGCTCCCCGAGGTGGCCCGTGAGGTGGTCGAGCTCGGGTTCCCCCTCGACCAGAACGCCACCGCCGAGACCGAGACGCTGATCTTCCTCAAGCAGTGGCGGGCCGAGTCGTCCCACGACCACTTCGTCGCCGACCGCTCGGTCTACGACGTCTTGGCCTACGCCGACTGGGTGATGGAGCACGCCCGAGCTCCACGGAAGGAGGACCACCTCTGGATCGAGGCCCGCCAGATCGCCGTCGGCGACCTGCGCGCCCGCTACGACCACGTGTTCTACCTGCCCGTCGAGTTCCCGATCGTGCTCGACGGCCTGCGGCCCGACGACACCGGGTTCCAAGCCGACATCGACGCGCGTATCCGGGGCCTGCTGGAGTTCGCCGATGTCTCCTACGAGACGCTGTCCGGCCCGGTGGAGGCTCGCCAGGCCCACGTCCGCGAGATCGTGGGAGCGGTCGAGGCCAGGTGATCACGGCCCGGGTCTACGCCGGCGGCGTGGTGGAGGAGGTCGACTCCCAGCGGGTGGCGGAGGCCATTCACCGGCCCGACGCTCTGGTGTGGGTCGACGTGGCCCAGCCCGACGAGGCCGATCTCGACTGCATCCAGAAGCAGTTCAGCCTGCATGCCCTGGCCATGGAGGACGTGCGCGAGCGCCACCAGCGGGCCAAGCTCGAGCACTACCCCACCCACAGCTTCGTCGTGGCCTACAGCTCGGGGCTCGACGAGGTCAACCTCTTCTTGGGGCCCACGTGGTTGGTGAGCGTCCGCGAGGCCGAGACCGAGGGCTCACCCTGGAACCCGGACACAGCCCGGGCCCGCTTCGAACGGACCCGCTCCGAACACGTGAGCCCCGGCTACCTGCTCTACATCCTGCTCGACGAGCTGGTCGACGGGTACTTCGACGCCACCGACCGGGCCGAGGACGCGCTCGAGGAGCTCGAGGAGCGCATCTTCGGCGAGGAGCTGGCCGACGAGCGCATCGTGCAACAGGAGCTGTTCGACATCCGCCGCCGCCTGCTCGTGTTCCGTCGAGCGGTCGTGCCCCTGCGTGAGGTCGTCGCCTCGCTCATGCGTCGCGAGGTGACGTGGATCGACGATGCCACGGCCACCCTGTTGCAGGACGTCTACGACCACGTGCTGCGAGCCGTCGACCTGCTCGACGGCCAACGGGAGCTCATGGGTAACGCCGTCGACGCCCATCTGGCCATCATCTCCAACCGCATGAACCAGGTGATGAAGAAGATGACGTCGTGGGGCGCCATCATCCTCGGGTCGACCCTCATCGCCGGCATCTACGGCATGAACTTCGAGAACATGCCCGAGCTGCGTTGGCACTACGGGTACTTCGCCGCGCTCGGGCTGATGGCCACCCTCACCCTGGTCGGCTACCGCTACTTCCGCAAGAAGGACTGGCTGTAGCCGCCGCTCAGGGCCGGGGCAGGGTCGGCAACGTCGGCAGGGTGGGCAGGGTCGTCGGGGGCCGGGGCAGGCGGAGCGCGGTGGTGGGCGGGGCCTGCTCCACCGTCGTGGGCGGGGCCTCGATGTCGGTGACGGGAGGGGCGAGCGTGGTGGTCGACGCCTGTCCCCGCAGGGTCGTCGTCGTGGTCGACTTGGCGAAGTCGGGGAGCGACGCGTAGTTGGCCACCGAGGGGTGGGCGGCCCCGGCGGGACCGACGGCAAAGGCGTCGAGCACGTTGCGGGTGATGCGGTCGACGTGGGTCTCGAAGCAGGCCTCCGACGTGTTGCAGATCTTGTTGAGGCGGCTCACCCACCAGTTGGTGCCGGTGGCGAAGACTCCGGCGCCGCTGGCGGCGCTGTAGTACGTCATGTCGGAATAGGTGGCCTTGCCCCCGCAGCGGACGGGCGAGTGAGTGAGCACCTGCACCGCTCCGGGCGGTCCCGGGACGTTGACGTCGTAGCGGTCGAACTCGGGGCCGACCACGTCGGTCAGCTTCTCACCGACTCCGAGGCCCGTGCCCGCGAACACCCAGGCCGACGGGTCGGCCACCACCATGTCGGCCTTCACCGGGTTGCACTGGTAGAAGTCGCCGACCAGCGTGCTCTCGGGACGGTTCACGGGGGGCTCGCGCCAGCTCACCGTGACCCGGGTGTTGTCGACCCCGGTGATGGGGTCGTCCTTGGCCACCCGGTAGTTGATCTCGTGCCGGAGGGGCCCGACGTCGGACTGCATCAACCTGATGGAGCGGTACACGGCGTTGGCGCCGAGGAACACGAGGTTGGTCCCGCTGTCGCGGGCGGTCTCGGCCGCGGCGCGCATCTCCGCCGACCAGTACTCGTCGTGGCCCAGGGTGACGATGGCCTTGTGGTTCACCAGCAGTGGCGACCGGTGGTGCAGGTCGATGTCGGTCCAGTAGGTGAGGTCGTAGCCCTCGCGCTCGGCCATCGACACGAGGGGCAGCTCGTTTCCGAGGAAGTCACCCGCCCCGGAGTCGTTGGCGTAGGGCCGGTCGAACGACACCACCTTGGAGCGCCCCGCGGGGCTTGCGCCGCCGGGAGCGGTCCCCTCGTACAGGCTGTGCCCACCCCACTTGTTGTAGGCCTGCCAGGTGGTGACGGCGTTGACCACCAGGACCGATGCCCGGCTGGTGTCGTCGCGGATGGTGAGGGGGACGTACTGCATGTGGCCGTCGGCGGCCACCAGCCTGAACAGGTAGTCACCCGGCGGCCACGACGCGTCGATGGTGACCGACAGTGACGGGGTCCAGTGGGTCTCGACCATGTTGGTCAGCCGATCGACGGTCGGCGCCGGCTGGCGGAACCCGCTGAGGCTGGACGACTTCCACACCAGACGACCCTGGGTCCCCCCGTACCATCCGAGACGGTAGGCCTCGGCGACGAAGCTGGAGGCGGCGGTGGAGACGAACAGGCGCACGGTCTCGCCGTCGGTGGCGCTGGTGGCGTCGGCGTAGCCCTCGATGTCGCCGTTGTTGGGTGGCCCCGACAGCCTCCAGTCGGTGGTACCGGGCTTGGCGTTCTCCTCGACGACCCAGGACGCATGGCCTGCCGCCGCCGGTGCCGTCCGACCCGGCAGCTTCGCCTGCCCGGACCCCAGGGTGGCGGTACGAGCCGCCGGCACCAGGCTGACGACGGCCGCGATGGCACTGCCGACTACGAGGGTGGCTATGACGACCAGACGCGTCGTGCTCGGGCCTGGCACGGGTGGGGAGGCTAGTGGACGTCACCCCCGCCGCCGTGGCGCCCCCGCAGCATCACCAGGCTCAGGGGTCAGAGGGCGTCGTGGCCCATCTCCCCTGTGCGGATGCGCATGACGTCTTCGATCGCCACCACCCAGACCTTGCCGTCGCCGATCTTCTCGGTGCGGGCGGCGTCGGCGATGGCCTGCACGACGGCGCCGGCGGTGGCGTCATCGGTGGCCACCTCCACCCGGATCTTGGGCACGAAATCGATGGTGTACTCGGTTCCCCGGTAGACCTCGGTGTGTCCCCGCTGGCGACCGAACCCCTGCACCTCCGACACGGTCATCCCCTGCACGCCCAGGGTGCGCAGCGCCTCCTTGACGGCGTCGAGCTTGAAGGGCTTGATGATCGCGGTGACCAGCCTCATGATCCGATCCTTCCCATGCCGAGGTCGCCGTAGGCGTACCCCGTCTCGGCGTGCTGGGTGAGGTCGAGGCCCTGCGCCTCGTCGTCGGGCGGCACCCGCAGACCGATGGTGGCGTCGATGACCTTGGCCAGGATGAAGGAGATGACGAAGGACCAGACCAGGGTGGCGCCGACGGCCAGGAGCTGCTTGCCGAACAGGTCGAGCCCACCGCCGAAGAACAAGCCGTCGGCGCCGGCGGAGTTGATCGCCTTGGACGCGAACAACCCGAGGAGCAGTGACCCCACGATGCCTCCGGCCAGGTGGACCCCGACGACGTCGAGGGCATCGTCGTAGCCGAAGCGGAACTTCAACTGGATGGCGAGGAAGCATGCCGCCCCGGTGACCCCGCCGATGGCCACCGCCGGCAGCGCGCCCACGTAGCCGGCGCACGGGGTGATGGCGACGAGGCCGGCAACCGCCCCCGACGCGGCGCCGAGGGTGGTGGCGTGGCCATCCTTGACCCGCTCGACGATCAGCCAGCCCAGCATGGCGGCCGCCGCCGCCATGTGGGTGTTGATCAGAGCCTGGGCGGCCACGCCGTCGGCCTTCAGCGACGACCCGGCGTTGAACCCGAACCACCCGAACCACAAGATGCCCGTCCCGAGCAGGGTGAGGGGCAGCGAGTGGGGCGGCATCACCTCGCTCGGCCAGCCCCGTCGCTTGCCGATCACGATGACCAGAGCGAGGGCGGCGATGCCGGCGTTGATGTGCACGACGGTGCCACCGGCGAAGTCGAGCGCGCCCCGTTTGAACAACCACCCCGTGGGGCTGAACACCCAGTGGGCGACAGGTGCGTAGACGAGCACCACCCAGAGGCCGATGAAGACGGCGTAGGCCGCGAACCGCATCCGGTCGGCGATGGCACCGGTGATCAACGCCGGGGTGATGACGGCGAACATGAGTTGGAAGGCCACGAAAGCGAGGGGCGGGATGGACAGGGCGGCAGCACCCGAATAGCCGGGAAGAGCCAGGTTGACGTTGCCCAGACCCTTGAGACCGGCGAAGCCCAGTCCGCCGACGAAGCCTCCACCGGCGTCCTTGCCGAAGGCCAGGCTGAACACGAACAGCACCCACAGCACGCTGACCAGCCCCATGGCGAAGAAGTTCTGCATGAGCATGCCCAGCACGTTCTTGGACCGCACCATGCCGCCGTAGAAGAACGCCAGTCCCGGCGTCATGAAGAGCACCAGTCCCGCAGCCGCCAGCACGAAGGCGGTGTTTCCCGTGTCCATTCGCTCTCCCTGCGTGGGCGATACAGGAAGGTGAAAGGTACCTCGACCGGTAGCATGCTCGCCGTGCCGACCTCGCGCTGCCGCCGTTGACGTCGCGTTGGGGACGGGCCGTGATCACCGGCGCGTCCAGCGGTATCGGCAGGGCCTTCGCCGTGGCGCTGGCCTCCGCCGGCACCGACGTGGTGCTGGTCGCCCGCCGGCGCGATCGGCTGGAGGGGCTGGCAGCCGAGCTGCGCTCCGCCCACGGCGTCGACGTCGAGGTGCTGGTCGCCGACCTCACCGACAACGACCAGATGGCCGAGGTGGAGTCGCGCCTCGGCGACGGGCACAAGCCTGTCGACCTGCTGGTGAACAACGCCGGCTTTGCCACCAGCGGTCACTTCGCCGCCCTCCCCGTCGACGAGGAGGTGGCCGAGATCGCGCTGAACGTCGTGGCGCCGGTGCGCCTGACCCGGGCCGTCCTGCCGGGCATGATCGAGCGGCGCCACGGAGGAATTGTGAACGTGTCATCGATCGCCTCCCTCCAGCCCCTCCCCCACTGGGCGACCTATGCCGCCACCAAGGCCTACCTCACCAGCTTCAGCGAGGCTGTCCACGAAGAGGTCCGCGGCGACGGGGTCGTGGTGCTGGCCCTGCTCCCGGGCTTCACCCACACCGAGTTCCACGGGCGCGCCGGCGTCCCGCCCGTGGGCATCCCCGGACCGTTCTGGATGGACTCGGAGGAGGTGGTGGGTGCAGCCCTGAAGGCTCTGGATCGGCGCCGGGCCAGCCACGTCCCCGGCCTGTTGAACCGAGCGGTGGCGACGGTCTCGCGGCTCACGCCCCGGGCGCTGTCGCGGCGCATCGTGGCCCGCGCCGGTCCTCCCGTGGACGGAGGCGGTTCGTAGCCCTTCTTGGTTCTCAGCCCTTCTTGGACGGCGTCGCCTTCTTCTTGACGGCGGCCGCCTTCTTGCGCACGGTGGCCGCCTTCTTGATGGTGGACGCAACCGCCTTGGTCGCTCCCGCCGGCGGCGTGTCGGGAGCCTTGGGGTGGGGCCCGGTGGGCGCGATCTCCTTGGCCTGGGCCATGAGGTCGCCCAGCTCGCCCAACTGCTTGCGGGTCATGGCCCCGCGCACCGTGGGGAACAGCTCGCCTTCTTCCTCGGTGACGTGGTGGCGGACGCTCTCCATGAGCACCGTCATCTTGGGCACGAACCGCTCGTGCTCGGGATCCATGCCGTCGACCTCGGAGAGGGTCCACTTCACGATGTGGTGCTCCTCCAGGCCCTCCAGCACGTCGTCGTCGGCCTCGGGGACGGCCTCGCGCACCGCCGGGTAGAAGAGCTGCTCCTCGATGGCGGCGTGGACGGACAGCTCCTTGATGATGCGGTCGGCCACCTGGCGACGCGTCTTGTGGGCCTTGGGCCCTGCCTTCTCGAACTCCTTGAACAGGCGCTCGACGGCACGGTGGTCGTTCCTCAGCAATGCGATGGCGTCCATTGTCGAAATGTCCCCCTTGCCGTCGCTCACCAAACGAGCGACGCGCAGTCTCAGAAGCGGGTGAGGAAGAGTCGGCCCGGGGCGGCGGTGACCCCCACGTCGAGGAGCACGGCCTCGACGATGCTGGCAGTGACGAGTTGAGGCGACCCGCTGGCCACGTCGACCACGGCCGCCGCCGCCAAGTTCTTCTCGATCCGGCCGATGTCGCGCAGGCCCAGCACGGCATGGGCCAGCCGGGCGCGTCCGACCTGGTTGTCGAGGGCGGCGACAGCACCGGGGAGCGCCGCTTTCACCGCCTCGAGGTCGTCGTCGTTGATGGCAGTACGAAGTTGCTGGATCTCCGCGGGCAGGGTGCGGGGCAGGCACCAGGCCAGGGACACGTCGAGGGCGGCCAGCCCGGGGACGAGGTCGAGGAGGTCGTGCAGCTCGCCGTCGGCGCAGCGGGCGAGGGTGGGCGCCAGCGAGCGGGTCAGCTCGACCAGCTCGATCTTGGCCAGTTCGGAGGGCCCGAGATGCGCCGTGATCCCGCAACACCGCTTTACCTTCTTGCCGCTACCGCAGGTGCAGCGTTGCGTTCGTCCCAGCTGGGGCATGGGCCTCCTCCCGGCACCCTGATCTTGGCACGCGCGGGGCGGCGGTGTGGTGGACACTCGAACCTCGGAGGTAACGGTGCGAACCGACCGCTGGTCGGACACCCCATGGCACCCATGTCGCCCGGCTCTCACCGCGGCCCCGAGCTCGGGCCCGACCAGAGCGGCGGACTGGCCCGCGGCGTCCTGGGGTCGGCCCCGGTGCTGGGGCAGGCGGTGGCCAACGTGGGCCCCAGTGCCGTCACCGCCTTGCTCATGGCCGTGCTGTTCGGCCTGGTCGGGCCGGGGGCGTGGGCGTCGTGGCTGTTGACGGGCATCTCCGCGCTGCTCGTCGGCTACTGCATCGCCGTCCTGGCCCGGCGCTTCACGACCGCGGGATCGCTCTACAGCTACGTGGGCGAAGCTCTCGGTCCCCATGCCGGGTTCGTGGCCGGCGCCGCCGTGCTGTTCCTCTACGTCCTGGCCGTGCCTGCGCTCATGGTGGCGTTCGCCATCTTCGCCGGCGACCTCCTCACCCAGCTCGGGACGTCCGTCCACGGCGAGTGGGCCTCTCTGGGGCTGTACCTCGCTCCCCTGTTGCCGGCAGGCGTTCTGGCCTACCGCGACATCCGGGTGTCGACGACGGCGTTGCTGGTCCTCGAGATCGTCTCAATGGGGGTCATCACCGTCCTGCTGGTCGTCGTCATGGTGAGACATGGTGGGGTGTTCGACCACTCCCAGCTCACACTGGCGCACTCGTCGATGACCGACATCCTCAAAGGGGTGACCATCGGGTTCTTCGGGCTGGCCGGCTTCGAGAGCGCCGCCAACCTGGGCCTGGAGGCCAGGAACCCGCGCCGGGCCATCCCCCGGGTCTTGCTCCTGTCGGTGGTGGTCATCGGCGTGTTCTACGTGTTCAACGCCTACGTGCAGGCCCTCGGTTTCACGACCGCCGGTGCCTCGACCTTGGCCGCCGCCAACAACCCGCTGGCCGAGCTGGCCGACAACTACGGGCTCCACCCGTTGGCCTACGCCGTCAACATCGGACTGGCCATCAGCGCCTTCGCCGCCGTCACCGCCCTGCTCAACAGCAGCGCCCGCTTCCTCTACACCATGGCCCGGGAAGGCCGGCTGCCGGGCGCCCTCGGCCGGGCCCATCCGCGGCACCGCACCCCCCATGTGGCCGTCGCTGCCCTGGTCGGGGTGCTCGTGGGTGGCGCGGCAGTCATGGCCTTCGCGGCAGCCGATGCCCACACCCTGATCGCCTGGCTGGGCACGCTCGGCGGCTACGGGATCCTGCTCCCCTACTTCCTGGTGGCGGTGGGGATGCCGGTCGTCATGGCCAGAGACGGCAAGCTCCGCGTCGTGCATGTGATGGCGGGCGCTCTCGCCGCCGTCATCTGCCTGGCCGTGTTCGTCGACAGCGCCTATGCCGCCGACACGATGCCCTACACCGCCTTCCCCTACGTGTTCGTCGCCTACGCCCTCGTCTGCCTGGTGGCGTCGATCCTGACGACCCGCGCCCGAGCCGACGGCTTCAGACCGGGAGGGCCGGTCGGGTCCCCGTCTCCGCCATCCATGCCGCACTCGTCGCCTGGTCGGGAAGAGCACCTGTCCGCTTGAAATGGCCGGCGACCTTGGCGAAGTAGCGCTCGTACCCCGCGGGGGTGAGCGTGACCACGTAGGTGGCCGGTCGGTCGAACGGGTTGGAGAAACCGTGGGCCCGGCCACGAGGAGCGAAGACAGTGCTCCCCGCGTCGACGCGGTGATAGCTGTCGCCCAGGCGGAACCGCAGGCTGCCGGCGACGACGAAGAACGTCTCGTCATGGCCGTCGTGGACGTGTTCTGACGGGCCTGCATGGGTGGCGGCCATGTGCCCATGGACGACGCTCAATGTGCCCCCGGTGTCGTCGGCGCCGATCTTGACGAGCATCGACCAACCCGGCAGCTCGATCAGCCGGCCCTCGCCCTCGGTGACCACCACACCCTCGGTCACGGTGGCGTCCCGCCGTCGCTGGTGCCGACGGTCGGCGGGGTGCTCACCGCGTGAGTCTGCCCCAGTGGGTGCGCACCAGCCGACCTGGCCACTGGGCCGGGTCCCCGCCGGTCAGCCCAGGCGGCCACAGGAGCTGAAGGGCACCGACGCCGCCGCCGGCAGGGGGTTGGTGTCGTCGCCGGCGTGCAGGAGGAAGTCGAGGAGGGTGTCGTCACGAGCCGGCCCTTCGACGCTGATGCGGTCGTCGATGACCACGGTGGGCACGCCGGACACGCCCCACTCCCGCACCATGTCCATGGCGGCGATGCCATCCACGATGTCGACTCGCAGCGTCGGTGAGGCCAGGGCCATGCGGATGGTCGCACCCACGACCGGCGAACAGCTCGGTCAGGTGGGGGTGGCGAACACCCGGGCGCCCACCACCCGGGGGAGGGCGCGCAGCCGCCGGGCGTCGTCGTCGCTCACGCCGTGATCACCGCTGGAGGCCCTGCGTATCGCCTCCAGCAGGGCACGGAACAGGTTGACGCGCGGCTGCCCGACGAACCGCACGCCGCCGCCGCTGCCACGGCTGGCCACCGAGAACACCGGCAGCTCGTCGGTCGAGTCGGTCACGGTCACCCGGATGCGGGGTTCGAGATCGGCCAGCTCGCGGCCGAGCTGCTCGGCCTGATGGGCGACGTCGGCGCCACTGTCGGGCGCACCTCCCGGAAGCAACAGCCGCGAGACACGGCGCACGGACACGCCCACGTCCACGGGGTCCTCCATCGCCCCTTCCAACTGGGCCACCACGTAGGCCCGGTCGATGTCGTCGAACAACGGGACCGGTCCGGCCGGCCGCCTGCCCAGTTCCACGCCCGTCAGTGCACCAGCACCTTGGACTTCAACACCATCTCCTTGCTGAGCATGCGGCACACGGGGCAGTTCCGGCCCACGTTGGCCAGTTCGGTCAGCTTCCTCTTGCTCACACCCGTTGCCTTGATGTGGATCTCGTAGGTGATGGCGCTGAACTTGTCGGCCTGGTCGGTGTTCTGGAAGAACCCCTGGGCGTCGAAGCTCATGTTGACCTTGACCGACAGCTCCTCGAGCTCGACACCGATCCGGGCCGCGTGCCAGGCGGTCTGGTTGATGATGCACGCGCCGAGGGCCGACAGCACGGTCTCGACCGCCTCGGGGCCGGAGTCCTCGCAGCCGGGCATCTCGGCCCAGTCGTCGTAGCGGATCGTGTACGACCGGGTGAGGCGCTCCTTGCGGTCGCCCATCAGGCTGAACGGACCGATGTGGCCCGTGGCCCGGGTGCCCCTCCCCTGCCACTCGACGTAAGCCTCCAGGTCGAGCACGACAGGACCGTCGCCGATGGCCTCGTAGAACGCCCGCAGCTTGGGAATCGGGATCCCCGAGACCTCTTCCTGCTTGGCGGTGACCGGTAGACCCATGACACTCCCCTTTTCCGGAGGGCTGACCTCGCCGACGACGGGACTCTACTCGGGGCGGTGGGAATCCGGGCCGAGTCCCTTCAGACGCTTTCGCGGCTACGACGTCGGAGCTTTGAACGAGGCCTTGAAGGCGGCGAACACGGGTTGCGACCGGTCCCAGTCCGACGCCGGCGTCTGGAAGTTCAGGGCGAAGCCGTGGTTGCCGGCAATGAACCCCAGGTCGACGGCACGCACGCCGGCGCCTGCCCCATAGGTGTACTCCCAGATGGCGGCCCGGTAGCCCTGGTAGGTCGTGGGCGTGATCTGGAGGCGCTTGTAGTTGGGGTTCTGGGCCGCGAAGGAGGGCTCGAAGTCGCGCCAGGCGCCCTCGGGTGACGGCCCCGGAGGCTCGCGATGGTCGATCCTCAGGTAGGCCCCCGAGCTCGGGCTGCGGATGTCGGTCAGGGTGCCGTTGGTGCTCACCGTCCAGTCGGGGGGATGGGCGATGGCGTACCCGGTGGCGGGGTCCCGGTACGAGACCCAGTCCTTGGGCACGTCGGCCGGAGCGGCCGTGGCCGTCGGCGCCGACCCCGTGGTGGCCGTGCCCCCCGAAGTCGTCGGCGACCCAGGCGCCGCCGAGCTGTTCCCTTTGCCAGTGTCCCGGCTGAGGAGGACGCCGGCCAGCACCACCGCGGCAAGGGCCACGAGGGCGACGAGCACCGGGACGAGGGAGCGGGAAGGTGCTCCTCGTCGGCTCGGGGGCGACGGGGGCTCGACGGCCGCCACGCGAGGGGCAACCGCCTCGGCGCGGGCCTCGGTGGGAGCCAGTGGCTCAGCCGCACCGACAGGAGGAGAAGGAGGCGGCGGCTCAGGCTCAGGGTGGGCGGGGGCGGCGAGCTCGGCGGTCGCCGTCTGGTCGTCAGGCTCGGGTGGGGCGGCGGCATCTCGTACCCCGGCCAGCCTGCGACCGGTCTCGGCTGCGCCCGGTCGGTCGGCAGGGTCCTTGGCCAGGAGCTGGTCGAGCAACGGCGCCAGGACTCTGGCCCGCTCCGGAGGCCGGTGGGCGGTGTTGACCACCGACGTGAGCGTGGCGATGGCGCCCGCCTCGGCGAACGGCGGCCTGCCCTCGACGGCGAAGTACAAGGTGGCGCCCAGGCCCCACAGATCGGTGGCCACCGTCGGCGGCCGGTTCTCGGCCTGTTCGGGCGCCATGTAGGACGGCGACCCGGCCAGGTTCCCCGAGCTGGTGAGCTTGGGGTCGTCGATCACCGCGGCGATGCCGAAGTCTCCCAGTTGGACGTGGCCCGAGTCGGACACCATCACGTTGGCGGGCTTGACGTCTCGATGGATGATGCCCTCGCGGTGGGCGGCCCCGAGGGCGTCGAGCACATCGACGCCGATGGACGCCACACGCTGCTCGGCCAGCGGACCCTCGCGCTTCACCAGATCGGCCAGGGTCGGTGCCTTGACCAGCTCCATGACGATGAGGGGGCGGCCTTCCTCTTCGATCACGTCGAACACGGTGACCAGGCCCGGATGGTTCAACCGAGCTGCGGCCTGGGCCTCCCGCAGCACCTTGGCGCGAATGACGTCACGCTCGGCGTCGTCGAGGATGGCCGGGAACTCGATGGCCTTCACTGCCACGTCCCGGCGGAGCAAGGTGTCATGGGCCCGCCACACCACGCCGAAGCCGCCTCGGCCGACCTGCTCGCGCCGGGCGTAGCGGCCGCCCAGGAGCTGATCGGGAACAGGGGCAGCCGCCACGGGAGGTGCCTACCCGCCGTCAGTTCCGTCGAACCCGTCGAACCAGACGGCGGCGGCCCGTCAGAGCTCGACCGGGACCGGGGGGACGGAGGGCGACGAGGCTGGCGCCGCGGGGGCATCGGAGCACGGCCCGCACAGGCCCATCACCGCGAAGTGCCGTGACTTCAGGGTGAAGCCGTAGTCACGCTTGAGGGCGCGCTCGAGGCCCCGGAAGGCGGCGGGAGGCACGTCGGTCACCGAGCCGCACTCCTCGCACACCAGGTGCTGGTGAACACGGTCGGCCAGGTGGTACACGGCGGGGCCGTGGCCCAGATGGGTGTGCTCGACCACCTCGAGGCGACGCAACGTCTCGAGGGTGCGGTAGATGGTGGCCCGGTGGATCTCGGGATGCAGCATCCCGACCTGGGCCGCCAGCTCCTCGGCGCTGCGATGGTCGTCGGCCTCGTCGAGGGCGCTCAGCAGGGCTCGGCGAGCGGTGGTGATGCGTTCCCCACGGTCGCGGAGGTCGTCGAGGATGGCCTGCACCCGGTCGGCGCTCATCGGGGCTGAACCCTACCGCTGGCCCGCCGAGCAGGCTCGGGACGGCGATGACATCAGGCCCGGGGCCCGACGGCCGTCGGAGCCGGCAGCGGCGCATCGTGGGTGTCGAGACCGGCGGCGCGCTTGAGGCCCCGCGGCCCGGTCAGGGCGAACACGACCCCGAACAGCGCCGCCCCCACGAGCACGATGGTGGCCCCCGAGGAGATGTCGAGGTGGTAGCTCACGATCATGCCCACGAAGCCGCAGAGGGCGCCGATCAGGCTGGACAGCCACAGCATGCGGGCGAAGCTGTTGGTGAGCATGCGGGCGACGGTGGCGGGGATGACGAGCGTGGCGGCGATGAGCACGACCCCGAGCACCTGCATGGTGGCGATGATCGAGACCGACAGCAACAGCATGAGGAGGGCGTCCATGCGGGCCGTGTTGACGCCGGACACGTCGGCCACCTCCGGGTCGAAGGTGGTGAACAGCAGCTTGCGGTAGCAGAAGAAGACCACGGCCACCGCCGCCACTGTCACCCCGACCACCACCCAGACGTCGGTCAGGGTGACACCCAGGATGCTGCCGAAGATGGCGGCGTCGATGCTCTTGCGCACCTGGCCGTAGAGTCCGAGCAGGGCGATGCCGAAGGCGAACGAGGCGGTGGTGATCACGCCGATGGCGGCGTCGGACCCGATGATCCGCCGCCTGGTGACGCGGCCGATGGCCAGGGCCGAGGCCATGCCCCAGATGCCCGCGCCCAGATAGAAGTTGAACGAGATGAGGGCGCTGGCGGCGGCCCCGCCGAAGATGGCATGGGACAGGCCGTGGCCGATGTAGCTCATGCCCCGCAGCGTCACGTAGACGCCGATGAGCCCGCACAGCCCGCCTGCCAGGGTGGCCACGATGAGGCCGTGGCGGAAGAACCCGAACGCCATCGGCTCGGTGAACCAGTTCACGAGGCCGCACCCCTCTCCCGCCGGAGGCGGATGACGTTGTCGGCCTCGGTGTAGTGGTCGATCACGACGGGCATGCCCCCGTGCTCGAGCACCTGCATCGGCGCGCCGTAGGTGGCCTCCAGGACCTGAGGCGTCAGGACGTCCCGAGGACTGCCTCTGCCCGTCACCTCGGTGTTGAGGCACACCAACTGTGGCAGGTGGGCAGCCATGCCGTTGAGGTCGTGGGTGGTGAGCAGCACGGCCAGGCCGTCGGTGTTCAGGTCGGCCAGGAGGTGGAGGATGTCGTGGCGGGTGCGCACGTCGACGCCGGATGTGGGCTCGTCGAGAAGGAGGAGCTGCGGGCGCCGCAGCAGCGCCCGGGCCAGGAACACCCGCTGCTGCTGGCCTCCCGACAGCTCGCGGATGTGGCGCTTCCCGAGGCCCCCGATGCCCAGGCGGTCGAGGACGGCGTCGACCTCGGCCCGCTCCGACGGCGACGGCCACGGCAGGATGCGCCCCGAGGTGCGCGACATCAGCACCGCTTCGGCCACGGTGACCGGGAAGCTCCAGTTGACCGTCTCCACCTGGGGCACGTAGCCGATGCGCAGCCCCGGTTGGCGCCAGACCCGGCCGCTGGCGGGCGTCACCGTGCCCACGATCGCCCGCAACAGCGTGGTCTTGCCCGACCCGGAGGGACCGACGATGCCGGTGAACGTTCCCGAGACCACGTCCAGGTCGGCGTCGACCAGCACCGGGGTGCCGGCGTAGGCGCACGTCAGGTGTTCGAGGCGGACGAGGGGCTCGGCCACCGAGGCGCCGCTCATTGCGGGTAGACGGCCGTGTCGGCCGACGCATCGCCAGGGGGGAGCGCCTTCAGGGCGGCGTCGTCACCGCCGAGGCTGGACACCATGGTGATGAAGTCGGAGCGCATGAGCCCGAACCACGAGTGATCGGGGTCGCCGGGCTTGCCGGGCAGGTCGTCGTCGCGCAACGTGTCGACGTAGCGCACGCCTGTGTCCCTGCCGATCTGGGACAGCACCTTGGACGGGAAGACCTCGGAGCCGAAGATGGCCTTCACGTGCTCCTGCTCGACCTGGTTCTCGAGGGCGCCGATCTCCTTCGGGGTGGGGTCCTCGAAGCTCGACACCTGGATGGCCCCGATCACCTTCCAGGCGTAGTGAGCGGCGAAGTAGGCGTAGGCGTCGTGGTAGGTGAGCAGCTCGGGGGAGGGCACCGTGGCGGTGGCCACCTTCATGGCCCCGTCGAGCTCGTCGACGCGGGCGGCGAACCGGTCGTAACTGGCCCGGTAGGCGTCGGCATGGGCGGGGTCCCTGCGGGTGAGCGTGTCCCGGACGAGACGGGCGTAGTCCTTGGCGTAGGGCGGGTTCGTCCACAGGTGAGGGTTGGGCTTGCCCGCGCTCTTCGGGAAGGACGAGTCGTAGATGTACTGGTCGGGCGGGATCGTGCGGGTGCCGAGCTCGATGACCTCGGCCCCCTTCTTCAAGTTGCCCTGGGCCAGCCGTCGTGTCGGGTCCTCGAGCTTGAGGCCGTTGACGAACACCACGTCGGCCTGACTCAGGAGCTTGGCCGTGCTGGGTGGGGGCTCGAAGGTGTGAGAGTCGGCACCCTCGGGGATCACGCCGCGGACGTCGGCCAGTCCGCCCACCACCGCCGACGCGATGCTGGTGATCGGCGACACCGTCGTCACGATCTTCAGCCTGCCGTCATCGGCCGCCGACCCCTTGGTGGACGCGCTGCCACACGCACCCGTCGTCAGCAAAAGGGTCATGGCGACGGTGACGGCGACAGTCGGGTTCCAGATCCGCACACGCACAACCCTACCCACGATCTGGACTCTGGTGCGATCAGGTCGCTTCTGAGACGTGGAGGCGTCGTTGGTCGGGGCGGACGGGAGCCCCCTCCACTATGGTGCCCCGGTGCCCATCGGCGTGGCCTTCGGCCTGTGCTCGGCCATCCTCACCGCGGTGATCACCGAGGTCTACTGCCACCGTTGCCTGGCCCATCGCGCCTTTGGCGTCGCCCCCGCCGTGGCGTCGGTGCTCGACGTCTACTTCCGGGTGGTGGTGTGGACCGAACCCGAGTCGTGGGCCGCCGTCCACCGGCTGCACCACCGGTACGCCGACACGCCCGCGGACCCCCACTCACCCCGCCAGCGTCACCCCTTGGCCGTGCTGGTGGGCTCCCCCTATCTGTTCGCCATGGCCCGGCGGCGACTGCCGGTCGGCACCCCACCGGGAAGGGCCGTCGTGGTGCTGCGGGCCGCCGCCATCGCCTTCCCGTTCGTCGTGTTCGGTCTGGTGCAAGGGCTGACCGTCGTGGTGGTGCACCTGGTCTGCTACCTGGGCATCATGGGGATGGTCAACACCCTCGGGCACCTCTACGGGCGCAAGCCCCACGCCGACCTCCCCGGCTACGACCTGGCCTGGCTGGCCATCCCCCTGCTGGGCCACGGCTACCACAACTCCCACCACGCCCACCCGGCTGCGCCCCGCACCGGGCCGCTCGACCCGATCTGGCCACTGCTCCGACTCCTCGCCGCGCTGGGAGCGGTCGAGCTCGACGAACGACAGGCCCACAGGCCGTCTCGGGCATGTTGCGGGGCGTCGGCGTCGCTCGCCGGCGGCCCGTCCTGAACCTTCCCGGCGGCCGAGGTCTTCCGTACGAAGACGCCACCGACGCCATCGTCCGCCTCGGCGCACGGGTGGCGCGAGCCGGGTTGGTCGTGGGCGCGGGAGGCAACATCTCGGTACGGACGGGGCCCGACGAGATCCTGGTCACGCCCAGCGGCCGCCCCCTCGACGAGATCGACCGGGCTGAGCTGGTGACGCTCGGCCTCGACGGCGTCGTGCGATCAGGCGAGGCCAGACCGTCGAGCGAGTCGCACACCCACCTGGCGGCCCATCGGACCCGGCCCGACGCGCCCGTGGTCGTGCACGTGCACCCGCCGCACGCCAACCTGCTGGCCGCCGGGGGCCACCGCATCCGCCTCATCACCCTCGACCACGCCTACCACGTGCGGCGTGTCGCCCTGGTGCCCTACGTGCCGGCGGGCACGGTGGAGCTGGCCGAGGCGGTGGCCGGCCGCTTGGCCGACGTCGACGTGGTGGTCATGACCCACCACGGCTGCGTGGTGGTGGCGCCCGACGCCGACACGGCGTACGAGCGGGCCGTCAACCTGGAGGCAGCCGCCACCGCCACCTACCGGGCCCTCCTGCTGGGTGACACCACCACCGAATGCCCGCCCGAGTACCTGGCACGCGTCGAGGCCCTCGAAGGGGGCTCGGGCCGCGCCCCGGCCTAGTCGAAGTCCCTGCCGAGCCCGACCCCCGCCTCGACGGGTAGGGCCGCGGGCACGCCCCGGCCCACACTCATGACGGCGTCGAAGAACAGCGACGGGCGGCCCCACAGCGAGTTGACGAAGATGGTCGTGACGCTGAGGGCCATGGCCACCATGGCCCAGACCGGGTAGACGAGGCCGGTGGTGGCCAGGGGGATGCCGATGCCGTTGAAGAGGAAGGCCAGGGTCACGTTCTGCGTGGTCTTGCGGTAGGCGTGACGGCTGATCTCCCGGGCGGTGAGGATCGCCTCCAGGCGATTGCCCATGATGACGATGTCAGCCGACTCGATGGCGATGTCGGTCCCGGCTCCCATGGCCACGCCGACGTCGGCCTGCATGAGAGAGGGGGCGTCGTTGACCCCGTCGCCCACCATGGCCACCCGGCCGTCCTCCTGGAGGCGGCGCACCACCTCGGCCTTCTCGTTGGGCAACACCCCGGCGTGGAGCTCCTCGATTCCCAGCTCGGCCGCGACCCGTCGGGCAACCCGGTGGTTGTCACCGGTCAGCAGGACGGGACGGATCCCGGCCCGTCGCATGGCGTCCACCGCGTCGGCGGTGTCGGGCCGCAGGCGGTCGTCGAAAGCGATGGCTCCCAGCAGCTCCCCGTCGCGCCCGGCGACGACCACGGTGCGTCCCGCCTCCTCCAACTCGGCGATGCGGGGCGCGAGCGGCGAGAGGTCGATGCCCTCGTCTTCGATGAAGCTCGGACGACCGACCACC
Organism: Acidimicrobiaceae bacterium; assembly: GCA_039649175.1. Taxonomy (GTDB): domain Bacteria; phylum Actinomycetota; class Acidimicrobiia; order Acidimicrobiales; family AC-14; genus DATAQC01. Next base: position 3,646 of record JBBWZS010000161.1, on the reverse strand, counting down.
ACCCGCCGGCCGTCGATGCGGGCCAGCACGCCCCGCCCGGCCAGGGAGTCGAAATCGTCGACGGCGGGGACATCGAGGTCCCGCTCCACCGCGGCGGTCAGCACCGCCTGGGCCAACGGGTGCTCCGACGTCGCCTCCGCTGCCGCCACCAGGGCCAACAGCTCGTCGGAGCTGGTCATCGCCTCGACCTCGCGCACCGTGGGCCGCCCCTCGGTGAGCGTGCCCGTCTTGTCCAACACGATGGTGCGCACGAGCCGGAAGGCCTGGAAGGCCTCGCCGGTGCGCATGATGATCCCCTCGTCGGCCGCTTCGCCCGCGCCACGCACGATGGACAGGGGAGCAGCTATGCCCACGGCACACGGGTAGCCCATGACCAGCACGCTCAGAGAGGCGAAGGCCGCCCGCTGGATGTCGACCGAACCCCCGATGGCCCACGACCCGACCATCCAGGCGACGAACGACCCGAGTGAGAGCACCAGCACGGTGGGTGCGTAGATGCGAAGGATGCGATCGACCAGATGCAGGATGCCGGGCTTGAGTGCCCGGGCGTCCTCCACGTGGCGCACGACCTGGGCCAGGAAGCTCTCCTCGCCCACGGCCGACACCGCCACCAGCAGCGTGCCGCTCCCGTTGATGGAGCCGCCCATGACGGTGTTCCCGCGAGAGACCTCGAGGGGGACGGGCTCGCCCGTCACGAAGGACTGATCCACCGCCGAGTGCCCGTCCACCACCTCACCGTCGACGGGGACCCGCTCACCGGGACGGATCCGCACCTCGTCGCCGACCGCGACCCCAGCGATTGGCATCTCCCGCTCGACACCGTCGCGAACGACCCGGGCCACGTCGGGTTGCAGGGCCAACAGCCGCTTGATGGCCTGCGAGCTACGCGTCTTGACGAGCAGCGACAGCCATTCGGAGAACAGGTGGTAGGTGGTGACGAGCACGGCCACCCCGAAGAAGGGCCCCGTCGGGTAGTTGTCGGGACGGAACACCAGACCGATGACCCCACCGACGAGCCCGGCGAACGCCGCCGCCTCGAGCATCACGTGCTGGTTGAGGATGCGCCGGCGGATCGACTGCAGCGACATGACCAGGATGCGCCGGGAGAAGCCGAAGACCATGCAAGCGGCGAACGAGGCGACGATCCATGGCACGGCGGCGTCGATGGCCCCGCTGATCTCGAGGGCCAGCGTGGCCGCGGTGAGGACGCCCAGGCCGACGATCCCGGCCACCGCCGTCATCACGCCCTTGGGGCGCAGGAGCAGGTAGGCGATGGCCAGGAAGCTGAGCCCCACCGCTGCGCACACGTACCAGAGCCCGGCGACCGACATGAGCACCGAGATGGTCTCCAGGCTGAAGGCGATCCCCCACAGCAGGCGGCGGCCCTCGTCGACCAGTTCGGCCTCCTCCTCCTCATAGGGGCGGATCTTGGCCGGGTCCCGGGCGCTGTAGCCGATGTCGCGGAGGGTGTCGATCAGGTCCTGGGGGCGCAGCCGGGCCGGGTCGTACTCAACCAGCGCCTGCTCGTGGGTGAGGCTCACGGCCACCTTGGCCACACCCGGCTGGCGGCCCAGGGCCTTTTCCAGGGTGCCGGTGCACAGCGAGCAGTGCAGGCCGCCGATGCGGGCCCGGAACCGGGCCAGGCCGTCGGCGCCGACCTTCTCGTCGAGCCAGGCCGGGATGTCCGACTGGTCGTCGGGAACGGCTGGGGCATAGCTCACAGGGGTCTCCTCGCCTGCCGGGGCACCACCCCATCCAACAGCTTCCCGTCGGTGGAAGGTCAAGGACCTCTCTTGGTTGGTTGGTTGGCGGTCGGTCGCCGCCTTGACCTTCTATCCGAGTGGAACGTCTAGCATGGAGCCGGTCTGCGGGAGGAGCGCTTCATGATCACCAGGACGTTCAAGGTCGACGAGATCCACTGCGCCAGTTGTGAGAACACGATCCGCACCGCCCTGGGGCGTCTCCCGGGCGTGGCCGTCGTGCTCGCGTCGGCCGAGCGAAACGACGTGAAGGTCAGCTTTGACGACACCCGGGTCGCCGAGGACCAGCTGCGGGCGGCCCTGGGCGATGCCGGCTTCGAGCCCGTCGCCTGACCCGGCCTGCCGCCGGGAGGAGAGGAGGACGACGTGCGCATCGGTGAGGTGGCCGACAGGGTCGGGGTCAACACCAAGACCATCCGGTACTACGAGGGGATCGGGTTGCTCCCCGCCCCCGAGCGCCTCCCGTCGGGCTACCGGGAGTACTCCGACGACGACGTCGACCGTCTGGGCTTCATCAGGACGGCCCAGCGCCTCGGCCTGTCGCTCTCGGAGATCGCCGAGATCCTCGGCTTCCGCGAGCGGGCGGAGCGACCGTGTGAGTACGTGCTGGGGGTGCTCGATCGCCAGGTCGCCGATCTGGACCGGCGCATGTCCGAGATGGCCGACCTGCGCCAGGAGCTCATCGCCCTCAAGAAGCAGGCCGACCAGCTACCGACCGATCCCACCTGCTACTGCGCGGTGATCGAGCACAGCCAGGCCATGGACATCACCTCGTCACGTCGGCCGCCTCGTTCCAACCCTTGATGCCCTCGCCGGTGGCCAGGACGGCGACCACCGCCGCCGCCACCGGGTCCAGCCACCACCATCCCAAGGCGAGGTCGGCCACCAGCGCGCTACACACTCCAGCCGCCAGGCAACCATCGAGGAACGTCATCCGGGCGTTGCCCAGCAACGGCCTGTTTCCCAGGCGGCGACCGACCCGTCGCTTGGCCGTCGCCAGGACGAACATGACCACGACAGTGGCGGCCATGAACGTTGCCCCGATCGGAGAGGTGGACGGTTCGTTGGCGTTCACGATGGCGTACACGGCATTGGTGGCCAGGTAGAGCCCGAGGATCACGAAGGCGGCGGCCATGAGGCGCAGGGCTCGGCGCGAGCGGCGGGCGCGGCGATGATCACTTCCCCCTGCGTCGCCACGCATGTGCCAGATGACGACCAGCGAGGCAAAGACCTCGATCGACGAGTCCAAGCCGAACGCGACGAGAGCGAGGGACCCGGCGCTCAGTCCGAGTGACACGGTCACGACCACCTCGAGGACGTTCCAGGCGGTCGTGGCGTACTCCAGCCGAAGACCGGCCTGTCGGCCGGCGGGGTCGGTGCCGTCCGGGGGCTCGTCGCCGGGCGAACCGAACACCTCCGGTAGATCGGCTGCCGCTGCCATGTCCCATCCTCCTCGCTTGTCTTCGAGGCCGGAGGAATGGGAGACCTCCGACCCCGTACGTGCACGGTCCCACATCCCCACCCCGCCAAACCGGGCACGGGCCGCTGTGCGAGCCTGTGAGGTCATGATCACGTGGGGCACGATCGTGTACGGCGCAGTGCTGACGACGGTCATTGCCGCCGCCGTCTTGGTCTTGGTCGTCCGAGAGCGACGGCCCGAGGCACTGAGCGCGGGCTTGGCGGCGACCCTGCTCGGACCGTTGGCGTGGAACGCGATCCTGCACCGCACCGGCGGACGAAGCTTCTTCGTCGACATCCCGTTCAAGCCGTTCCCCGTCAGCTGGCAGGACACCGGGAGCGGAGTCTTCACCCTTGCAGTGGCTGCCGTCCTGCTCGGTATCGGCCTTCGCCGTGAGCCGGCCGGCCGCGTGCTGCAGCTAGCGGTC
>JBBWZS010000150.1:0-3177 GCA_039649175.1 Acidimicrobiaceae bacterium | reverse complement strand
ACGACGGGCAGCAGGGCCCGCTCGGCCAGCAGCCCGTGTCCGATCTCGCGACGCTTGGGGCCCCGCATGAAACCGGTCTCGCCGGTGGCGAACGGCGGCATGTTGTAGTGGTGCATGTAGCGCTTGGAGTCGTCGATGCCGATGGTGTCGAGCATCTGGGCCATGCGCGGCATGCCCAGGCTGGCCACGGTGAGGACCTGCGTCTCACCCCGCTGGAACAGCCCGGTGCCGTGGGCCGTGGGGAACAGGCCGACCTCGGCCGACAAGGGCCGGATGTCGGTGGGACCGCGCCCGTCGATGCGCATGCCGTCCTCGGAGATCCGCTTGCGGACCAGCTTCTTCTGCAGAGCCTTGACGGCCGCCTTGATCTCCTTGTCGCGACCCTCGAACTCGGTGGCCAGCTCGTCCTTGATGGCGGCGATGGCCTCGTCGGTGGCGGTGTTGCGCTCGGCCTTGGCCGAGATGGCGCTGGCCTGGGCGATGCGCTCGGTGCCCACCGCGGCGACCCGCTCGAACACGTCGTCGCCGTAGTCGACCTGCAGGGTGTAGACGAGGGCGGGCTTGGTGCCCATCTTGGCGACCAGCTCCCGCTGGGCCTTGATCGAGTCCATGATCCACTGCTTGGCCGCCTCCAGGCCATTGGCGATGACCTCCTCGGTCACCTTGGGTGCGCCCTGCTCGTAGAAGCGCCAGGCGTCCTCGGTGCCGCCGGCCTCGACCATCATGATGGCGATGTCCTCTACGGCGCCGGCGCCCTCGCCGGGCACCGCCCGGCCCGCCACGACCAGCTCGAAGGTGGCGGCGTCACCCTCCTGGTAGGTGACGTGGGGGACCCACTCGCCGTCGATCGTGTAGGCGATGCGCACTGCCCCGATGGGCCCCTCGAAGGGGATACCCGACAGCATGAGGGCAGCCGAGGCGCCGTTGATGGCCAGCACGTCGTGGGGGTTCTCCTGGTCGGCCCCGAGGATGGTGCCCACCACGTGGACCTCGTTACGGAAGCCGGCGGGGAACGACGGCCGCAGGGGCCGGTCGATGAGGCGGCAGGTGAGGATCGCCTGGTCGGTGGCCCTCCCCTCCCGGCGGAAGAACGAACCGGGGATCTTGCCGGCGGCGTACATCCGCTCCTCGATGTCGACGGTGAGGGGGAAGAAATCGGCACCCTCCCGCACCGACCGGGATGCGGTGGCGGTGACCAGGACGACGGTGTCGCCGATCTGGGCCACGACCGCGCCGTCGGCCAACTGGGCCAACTTGCCGGCGGAGAAGGAAAGGGTCTTGTCGGTCCCGGTGATGGGACAGGACACGGAAACGGCTTCCGCCATCGTGTGCACTCCTTTGTCGCCAGCCTCTGTTGGCCGGCGTGTCGGGCGGCGGCGGAGCCAGTTCCCAGTTGTCGGGCTCCGAGGCTGGGTGACCTCGGGACCCGGCGACTGGCAGCTGACGCCTGGCGCCGCGGGTGTTCGGTACTGCTGTGCCCTACCTGCGCAGGCTGAGCCGGGCGATCAACTGCCGGTACCGCTCGACGTCGTTGGCTTTCGTGTAATCGAGGAGCCGACGGCGGCGTCCGACGAGAATCAGCAGTCCCCGGCGACTGTGGTGGTCCTTCTTGTGGACCTTCAGGTGCTCGGTGAGGTGGTTGATTCGTCCGGTGAGCAGCGCCACCTGCACCTCCGGGGACCCGGTATCGGTCTCGTGGAGGCGGTAGTCGTTGATCGTTGCGGTTTTCTCAGGCATGTGACGGTCCGTCTCGGAGGCCAGTCGGCAATTTCGCCGACGGGGGCGCGACCCGCGCGTGGAACTGGGCGCTGCACCGATCGTAGCAGGGGCACAGGCCCGGGCCGGGACCGGTACCGTCGGCGGCGGTGACCGGCGCCAGATGAACCCCGGGGCAGGATGAACGCGGTTGTGTCGGTGAAGGCGGTGTCCCCATGAATGCAGTGGCCACGGCCGCCGGCCTGTGCGTGCTCGGCGCCTATCTGGTGGGGTCGGTGCCCATTGTGTACCTGCGCCACCGGGGCCGGCTGCGGCGCGACCTGCGCCGCCTCGACGACGGTCGCCCACTGCCGGCCGCCTCCCCCGCGTGGCTGCCGGCCGCCTTCGAGGTGGCAGTGGTGCTCGCGGTGGCGTCGCTGGCGTGGCGCGTGGTGGCGTCGGTGTCGCCCGGCCACGGCAGCTCCCGCATCGTCGCCGGGGTCGCCACCTTCTCCGACCAGGTCCTGGTGCCGTGGCAGTCGGTGGCCTTGTGGGCGGGGCTGGCGGCGGCCGTGGGCCTGATGGCGCCGGTCTGGCTGGGCTTCCGGGGCAGCTCCGGGCTGGCCCCCGCCGTCGCCCTGCTGGGCGCGTTCAGCCCGGTGGGGCTGTTCGGTGCGTGTGCCGGGTACGGGATCGGCCTGGGTACCACCCGCTCCGACGTGGGCGCCACCGGCGTGAGCGCGGTGTTCCTGGTGGGCATGGCGTGGGTGGCCTGGGTCTTCGACCTGCATGCCCTGTGGGGTGTGCCCAACGGCCCCGAGACCTGCCTGTGGTCGGCCGCCCTCGGCGCCGCCGTCTTCGCCGCCGCCCGTCCCGGGCGGACCTGAGGCGGTGCCCGTCACGCCGGCGAGCTGAGGTAGGTCACCCGGCATCGCTGGGCGGCACACATCCGGCCGGGACATCGTTTGACCAGGGCGACGGCGGTCCCCGGCACTCGTAGCCGATCTCGTTGCCGGCCGCCTCGACGGCCAGTAGGTCCCGAAAGACCCTTCGCCGATCATTCCTTCGGCAGTGCCCTTGCGTTACGAACAGGTGTTCGCTATACTTGGGGTCCTCGGGAGGTTCGCCTCTCCTTCGTCAGGCCCATGGCGATGGGTGCAGCACATGTCGGTCGGTACTGGAGCGGTTGACGAGCTGGCGGCGGTGATCGACAACCTGGTCGATGTCGATCCTTCACGTCTGGCCGACGGCGAGGCGATGGTCGGTCTGCACCGCCAGCTGGAACGTCTGGCAGCAGTCACCACCCGGGCCGCGGCGGCCTTCGACGCCGCCAAGGCCTGGGAGCCCGACGGTGCCCGCTCGGCGCCGGCCTGGTTGACCACCCGCTGTGCCATGCCGGCTACCACCGCCCGGCGCCGGGTGCGCCTGGGCCGGGCCCTGCGCCACCTGCCGGTGGCCGCGGCGGCGTGGCTGGCCGGCGAC
>JBBWZS010000116.1:0-12707 GCA_039649175.1 Acidimicrobiaceae bacterium | reverse complement strand
CGTGCGCAGCTACGACGTGCTCGAGCTGCGCCGGCGGGTGCAGCACGTGGGCCAGGTGCCGGTGACGTTCCCGGGCACGGTCGCCGACAACGTGGGTGAGGGCTGGGAGGAGCTGCTGCCCCGGGTGCACCTCGACGCCGCCGTGGGCACGCGGCTGGCCGACGTGCTGTCGGTGGGCGAGGCCCAGCGGATGTGCCTGGCCCGGGCCCTGGCCCGCCACCCCGACTGCCTGTTGCTCGACGAGCCCACCTCCGCCCTCGACACCGCCTCCAAGGGCGAGGTGGAGCGCCTGGTGCGCTCCCTCGCCGACGACGGCCTCACCGTCGTCATGGTCACCCACGAGCCCCGGCAGGCCACCGAGATCGCCGACCGCATCATCGAGGTGGGCCGCGGCGCTGCTGGTGCTGCCGGGGCGGGCGGTGACGCCCGGTGAACGACCTGGCGGGGCAGATCTCATTCGCCGATGTGGCGCTCTCCCTCTGCCTGGTGGCCGTGGCCGTGGCCGTCTCCCGGCTGCGCCACGCCGACCTGGAGACCGACATCGTGGTCGCCACCGTCCGCTCGTTCACCCAGTTGCTGGCCGTGGGCTACGTGCTCGACTACGTCTTCTCCAGCCACGGCGGGCTGACCCCGGTGGTCATCGCGGTGATGATCGTCACCGCCACCCTCACGTCGGGCTCGCGCGCCCGGCGGGTGCCGGGGGCGCGCTGGATCGCCGCCGCCTCGCTCACCGTGGCCTCGGCCGGCACCATCGGGCTGCTGCTCGTGCTGCGCATCATCCCGTCCTTGCCCCGGGCGGTGATCCCCCTGGGGTCGATGATCATCTCCAACGCCATGAACACCACGTCGTTGGTCATGACCCGCCTGCGCGACGACCTGGCCGCCCAGCGCCGGGAGGTCGAGGCCCGCCTGAGCCTGGGACAGACCTCGGCCGAGGCGTCCGGTCCCTGGCACCGCTCGGCGCTGCGCACGGGGATGCTGCCCGTCGTCGACAACACCAAGGTGGTGGGCCTGGTCGCCCTGCCCGGGGCCATGACGGGCATGCTCCTCGCCGGCGCCTCCCCCAGCGCCGCCATCCGCCTCCAGCTGGTGGTCATGTACATGCTGCTGGCCGGCAACGCATTCGCCGCCCTGGTGGCCGGCCGCCTCACCGTCGGACGCCTGTTCACCGCCGATCACCAGCTCATCCGCTCGCTGCGCCGCCTGCCCAGCTGAGGCCGGTACTGCCGACCCGACAGCTGTTCTGGTCAGGTTCGAGATCCCCCTGGGCGCCCGGGACCTGCCCGGTTCGGGTGGTTCGGGGCGCATCGGGCCCGCGCTAGGTGTCCAGGTCACTCATTGCGGAGCGGCGAGGGCCGTGGCACCGTGAGTCGCGGAGGAGCGGAGGACATGGCAGAACCCCCCGACATCTGGCCGGTCAGGTGGCCCGAGCCACCGTTGCGGACCTCGTCGTCGGCGCTCACGCCGGTGCGCCCGATCGGCGACCGCGTCCCTCGCTTCGGCGTCGCCCAGGAGCTCGACTCGCCTCGCCAGGACGGCGGCAGGCCAGCGTCGCCCCGGCCGGTCAACCGGCAGGCGCCGCCACCGGCGCCGAGCAGGGACGGTGCCTGGGCCAACCTGTGCACCTGGTGGGCCTGCCGGGAGGTGCATCCCGGCGACCTGTGGCACCGGCTGCAGTGCCACTTCGGTCGTCACCAGGTCGAGGGGGGGCGCCAGATCCAGCTCGGCAGCCGTTTCGTCCGCACCGAGCGCCGTTGCGTGTGGTGCGGGCGCCAACCGGGGTAGCCGCCGCCCGACCCGCCCCTGTCAGGGCCGGTGTTCTGCGACGGCATCCAGGAGGGTGTCCACCGAGGGCCGGTCGTCGGGGCTGGCCTGGCGGCGAAGCCAGACCACCCGGCCGTGGACGGCGACGGCGTCGCCACCGAGCTGGCGGGGGTCTTCGACAGGCTTGTGCACCTCCCGGCCCTGGGCGGCGGCCTCCCGGTAGCGGCGAACCGCCGCCGGGGTGAAGACCTGGCGGAGGGGGGCCCGCTCCATTCCCAGCCGCCGGTAGAGGGCCCGCTCGGGATCGGCCAGGAACGGCCACGGCCACTGCAGTTCGCCGGCCAGCTCGGCCAACGCCTCACCGGGACTGAAGCCCACGGCGACCACCGTGGCCCCCATGGTCTCGAAGTCCGCCGCGCGCTGCCGCATCTCCACGAGATGCGCCTGGCACGACAGTCAGTGCCGGTGGCGGATGACGCTGAGCACCACGAGAGGCAGTCCCGCCCCCAGATCCAAGGGCTCGCCGGTTCGGGCGTCGGCCAGCACCACGCCCTGCAGGTCGACGTCGTCGGTCAGGTCGACGTTGTCGGGCACCGGGGCGAGGCTAGTCAGGAGCGGACCAGCTCCACGCCCAGCTCGTCGTCGAACTCGTAGTTGAGCTCGTCGATGAGGCGCGCCACCAGATGGAGGCGGGTGATCTCCTTGCCGGTCTTGGCGAACCCGTCGTCGTCGAACATCCGCTCCTTGCGGTACGGGGCCTGGAGGGCGGCGGCGCGCCGGTTCAGGCTGTCGACCGCCCGATGGGGGTCGTCGGCACACTCCCGGCACACGGCCCTGGCCACTCTGCGGCCCAGGACGATCTCAAGAAACGTCTGAAGGTTTTCGGACTCCATCGAACACTCCCACGAGAACACGTTCGGACACTGCCCCCACCGCTTGGAACGGCAGGACTGACGTCGGACTTGAGCGTCGAAACGATTGGGGGCCGACGACCTGTCAGGCGACGGTGGTGGTGGTCTTCTTCACGGTTGTGGGTGTGACGGTGGTGGGGGGGACAGTCGTGGGCGCAACCGTCGTCGGTGGGGCGACGGTAGTGGTTGGCTGGACCGTGGTCGCGGTGGTGGCCGGCGTGGTGACCGTGCGGCTGGTGGTGGGCACCGTTGTCGTGGTGGTGCCCGGCACCACGAGGGTCACCACCGTCGTGCGCTTGACCTTGGCGCCCGGAGGGGGGTTCTGGTCGACCACCTTGGTGGGGTCGCCGGCTCGGCCGTCCTGGTAGTCGACGGCCGAGTTGAGGCCGGCCTTGGTCACCGCCGTCTGCGCATCGGAAGGGCTGAGGTCGATGACCCGGGGAACCGTCGCCGTCCCGCCCGACCCTGACCCCGCCATGGACACGACGATGGCCACCAGGGCGATGGCCAGCAGGCCCAGCAGCCCGAGCAGCACGAGGCGCCGGCGGCGGTACACGTCCGGCGGCGTGGCCGGCGGCCCCACGGGGGGCACCCCGCCGCCGGCCCAGGTGGGAGGCACGGCGGCAACGGGAGCCAGCACCTCGGTCGACGTCCCCGCCGCGCCGACCGCAGCCGGCGCGTCGATCATGGTGGACTCCAGCTCGGGGGGACCCACGGTCATGGCCAGCAGCTCGGCGCGCAGCTCGGCGGCGGAGGCCTGGCGGTCGGCGGGGTCCTTGGCCAGGGCCTTGAGCACGATGGCATCGAACGCCGGGGGAACCGCCGGGTTCTGGGTCGACGGCGCCACCGGCTCCTCGTTCAGGTGCTGGTAGGCGATGGCCACGGGGTTCGACCCGGCGAACGGCGGCCGCCCGGTGGCCATCTCGTAGAGCACGACCCCGAGCGAGTACACGTCGCTGCGCAGGTCGATGTCGGCCCCCTTGGCCTGCTCGGGCGACAGATAGGTGGCCGTGCCCATCACCGCACCGGTCTGGGTGAGGCTCTCCCGCGGGTTACCGGCGCGGGCGATGCCGAAGTCGGCCACCTTCACCTCGCTCAGGCGCGCCTCGGGGACATCGCTGATGCGGGCCGACGGGACGGTGGACGCGATCAAGACGTTGCCCGGCTTGACGTCGCGGTGGATGATGCCGTTGGCGTGGGCGATGGCCAGGGCGGCAGCCACCTCGGCGCCGATCTCGATGACCCGTGACATCTCCAACGGCCCCTCGGTGCGCACCACGTCGCGCAGGGTCTGGCCGTCGACGTACTCCATGACGATGAAGTACGACCCCTCGTCCTCGCCGAAGTCGTAGACGGAGACGATGTTGTGGTGGTTGAGGCCGGCGGCGGCACGCGCCTCGCGGCGGAAGCGCTCGACGAAGTTGACGTCCTGGGCCAGCTCGGGGAAGAGCACCTTGACCGCCACCGGCCGGTCGAGGAGCGTGTCGTGGGCCAGGTAGACCTCGGCCATGCCGCCCCGGGCCAGATGGCGGACGATTCGGTAGCGGTCGCTCAGAACCCGGTCAGCCACGACCGGCAGCCTACGAGACAGTGCCGCCGCCAGCCGAAGACGATGACAGCGCCGTTTCCTCACCTGCCCGTGGGGTAGGTCCACCACCGTGCTCACCCGCCGCCGCCCCTCGCCGAACCCGCCGTCGTGAGCAACCAGACCGACACCGGAGGGGTGCCGCCCCAGACGGCTGACAGCGGCCCGCCGACCTCGCCCACCGAGCTCGGCCCTCCCGGGCTGAAGGTGAGCCTGCAGCGGGCGGTGAAGGAGTTCAAGGTCGATCGCGGCTCGCTGATCTCGGCGGGCATGGCCTTCTACTGGTTCCTCGCCGTATTCCCGGCCATCATCGCCGCCGTCGGCGTGCTGGGCCTGACCAACGTCGGCCCCGAGACCATCGCCAACATCAACAAGGCCATCGGGACGACCCTCCCGAAAAAGGCCGCCTTCACCCTCCAGGACCTCGTCCTCACGACGGCCAATGCCAAGGGCGGCAGCGGGTCGCTGCTGGCCACCGTCTTCGGGCTGGCCTTGGCCCTGTGGGGCGCCTCGGCGGGCATGGTCGCCCTGCAGCGGGGCCTCGACGTGGCCTACGACGTGGAGGAGGAGCGCAAGCTGGTCGCCGCCCGGGTGCGGGCCCTCCTGCTCATCCTGCTCACCGTCGTCCTCGGCGGTGTCGCCACCGTGCTCACCGTCTTCGGTGCCCCCGTCGGCCACGGCATCGAGGGGCACCTGCCCTTCGGCAGCGGAGCCTTCAACATCCTGTGGACGGTCGTCCGCTGGCCCCTAGGACTGGTCGCCCTGTCGATCTTGTTCGCCAGCTACTACTCCCTGGGCCCCAACCGCGAGACGCCGCGATGGACCTGGGTAAGTCCCGGCGGCATCGCGGCCACCGTGGTCTGGCTCCTCGCCTCTCTGGCGTTTTCCTTCTACGTGACCAGCGTCGGTGAACTCGCGGACAAGTACGGGTCGCTCAATGGCGTCGTCGCCCTGCTCCTGTGGCTCTACCTGTCGGCCCTGGCCGTCATCCTCGGCGCCGAGCTGAACGCCGAGCTCGAACGCCAGGGTGAGATCGAACGGTCCGAGGACAAAGGCCGTCGCCGCCGGCGGCGCGAACGCTCCGGCCCCGACGCCGCCGCCGCGGACCGCCGCCAGTCGCCCGGCCCCGCCCAGGCGCAACCGGAGGCCTCCCGGCGTGCCGCCGTGGCCCCGGCAACTGCGGTGGCCGCACCGGCGGCAGCCCCTACCCCGCCACCGCCCCCGGAGCCCACCGGGCCCACGGAGCCCACGCGGCCGGTGCCCACCCCGCCGGCCGATCAGCCCGCCTCATCCGGCCGCTCCCTCCAGTCGGACTGGCTCTCCTACGGTCGGTCGCCGGGCAGCGACGACGGCGACACCCCCTCCTGACGAGCGCCGACCCGGCCCAGATCAGAGCTTGGCGACGATGGCGTCGGTGAGCAGGTGAACCCCTGACGGGGTCAGGTGGACGCTGTCGCTCTCGAAGACGTCGGGGTGGGTACCGCCCAGCTTGTTCCAGTCGACGAGCACCGCCTTCGGCGTGCGCTGCACCCCGTCGGCCAGCACCTCGTTGTTGGCCTGCTCCCAGGGACGGGGCACCTTGATGTTGACGACCACCACGCGGCGCACCGATGCGAACACGTCCATGAACTGGTCGAACTGGCTCTTGGTGATGGTGCCGTTGTTGCCCACCTGCAGGACGACCTCGTCACCCAACTTGCCCGAGGCCCGCAGGGCCCGGGCGGCGGCCAGCGTGCGCGACGTCTGACGGGCCACGTCGGCGTCGAAGTACAGGTCGGCGATCTTGGCCGCCAACGCGTCCTGGGTCTCGAGCAGCACGGAGTCGCCGATGGCCGTCACCTTTGCCTGGATCGGCGCCGCCGGGGCGGTGGGCACCGGGGCGGGCACCGCAGGCGCCACCGTGGTGGCCACGCTGGCACCGAGCGGTGACGGTCCGAAGGTGGTGACGGTGTCCACCGGCGCTCGGGCTCCCCCGACGCGATGGACCCCTCGGGCGGCAGCCTGGACGGTGATGGGCTTGGGTGGCTGGTAGACGACGGCGGCAAAGACGGCGAGGGCGGCGAGGCTGCCGGCGACCCAGGCCGTCGTGCGCCGGGTCTGGGCGGGCAGCTTGCCGGCACGCCACTGGTCCCACGCCCGGCCCAGGGCGCCCGAGCGGCAGGGCACCTCGACGAACCGGTACGACGCCGCCGCCAGGGCCAGGATGACGGCCAGTTGCAGGGCGAGCAAGGTGTTGCCGCTGACGTCGACGTCTGCGTGCGCGCGGGAGAGCATGAACACCGGCCAGAACCACAGGTAGATGGCGTACGACCGCTTGCCCAGCCACACGAGGGGCCGCATGCCCAGCACCCGGCCCACCACCGTGCGCTGGCGGTCGGCGCCGACGGCCACGACGATGGCCGCGGCCAGGGCGACGAGGAGGAAGCCGCCGCGGTACAGGCGGGCGTCGAACTGGCTGACGTTGGCCACGCACCAGGCGAGGATGCCCAGGCTCACCACACCGGCGATCTCCAGGCGCAGCTTCCGCTTCGGGCCGCTGACCCAGCGCTTTCCCGCCCAGGCCTTGCTCACGCAGGCCAGGGCGGCGCCCACGAAGATGGCGGCGATGCGGGTGTCGGTGCCGTAGTACACCCGGGACGGGTCGACCGACGGGTCGTAGAGCAGGATCATGATGAGGGTGGAGATCCCCGCGAAGGCCAGGGCCCAGGCCCCGAGCAGCTCGCGGCGGCGGTTCCAACGAAGAGCCACGGCCAGCACCAGCGGCCACAGCAGGTAGAACTGTTCCTCCACGGCGAGGCTCCACAGGTGCTGGAGCAGCGGCGGTCGGCCGATGGCCTCGAAGTACGACTGGTGCTGGAAGATGAGCCGCCAGTTGGTGACGTAGGCGATGGAGGCGAGGAGGTCACCGCCGAGACGGTGGCCCTCGTCGGGCGCCAGCAGGGGGACGAGCAACGCCACTGCCACCAACAGCACGCCGACCGCAGGCAGCAGGCGACGAGCTCGACGCCGCCAGAAGCGCCGCAGCTGCAGATGGCCGGTCCGTTCGACGTCGGCCAGCAGGACGCCGGTGATGAGGAACCCGCTCAGCACGAAGAAGACGTCGACACCGAGGAAGCCGCCCTTGGCCCACGTCAGGTTGGCGTGATAGGCGACCACGGCGCCGACGGCCAGGGCCCGCAGACCGTCGAGGGCGGGGAAGTAGGCCGAGCGCCGGCCCGCCGAGCGCTTCGGGGCGGGGGCGGGGGCGGGCTCGGGGCCGTTCCCGGAGGGGGGCTCGGCGGTGGCCACGGCGCGCAGCCCGGCCAGGTCGATCGACGGTGACGGGGGGGCGTCGTCGCCGAGCGCCACGATCTCGGACAACCGAAACAAGCTGTGATCGCCCGACCGGCCCGGCTTCGGGGAGCTCGAAGGCGAAGCGGGCGCCATAGCCGATCAAGTATGCACCGGCTGGGCCCCGGTGCTGAGCCATCCCGCGGCCGTGGAACCACCCGTGGAGGCGGTCGATCAGAACCGGAAGTAGATGAATGGGGCGACGCCGCGCGGCGCAAGAGCGCCCACCACGACGAGGCCGAAGGCGACGACCGCGCCCTGCCACGCCGGCCCCAGCTCCGAGAACGTCGTCTGGAGCTTTTTCACCGCGTCGAACGGCACGAACTGCACGGTGACACTGGCGACGATGGTGGCCACCAGCAACGGTGTGACGAGGGGCGCCGGGCCCCATGCAGCGAGGCGTCCGAGCATGTCGAACGCCGCTCCCAGGGACTCGGCTCGGAAAAAGACCCACCCGAGGCACACCACGTGGAAGGTGACCAGCCACCAGCCGATGGCAGCCAGCGGTGAGCCGGCGCCGATTGCGGAGCCGCCGGCTGCAGAGGCACCGGCGGCGCGCCGGCGATCGTCGCGTGAACGCTCCAGCACCATGGCGCCCCCGTGGATGGCGCCCCAGATCACGAACGTCCAGGCGGCGCCGTGCCAGAGCCCGCCGAGGAGCATGGTCAACATGAGGTTGCGCCGTACCCGGCTGGGCCCGCCGCGGTTGCCGCCGAGGGGGATGTAGACGTAGTCGCGCAGGAACCGCGACAGGGTCATGTGCCAGCGCCGCCAGAAATCCTGGACCGACCTCGCCGTGTACGGCCGGTTGAAGTTCTGGGGGAACTTGAAGCCCAGTAGCAGGGCGCACCCGATGGCGATGTCGGTGTAGCCGGAGAAGTCGGCGTAGATCTGAATCGCGTAGCCGTAGACGGCGGCCAGGACCTCCAGGGCGCTGTGGGCCTTGGGCACGGCGAACACGGGGTCGACCACCGCCGTCGCCAGGTAGCTGGAGATGACCACCTTCTTGAACAGGCCCACGAGGATCAGGCGGAAGGCCAGTGCCGAGTCGACCGCCCGGGGATCGGAGCGGGCCCGGATCTGGGGGACCAGCTCGCTTGCCCGGACGATGGGCCCCGCGACCAGGTGGGGGAAGAACGCCATGTAGACGGCGAAATCGAGAGGAGCGACGGGCTCGATGTCGTGGCGGTAGACATCGATCACGTAACTCACGGCGTGGAAGGTGAAGAACGAGATCCCCACCGGCAGCACCACTTGCAGCAGTGGCGGGTTCGGGTGCAGGCCGATCTTCACGAGCGCGCCGGTGACCGATTCGACGAAGAACCCGTAGTACTTGAACCACCCCAATACCGCCAGGTCGGTCACAACCGCCACTACCAGCCAGGCCCGGGCCGTCCGTTCGTCACGGGCCCGGTGGATGACCTCGGCAAAGAACTGGTTGGCGATGGTCGACCCGGCGAGGAGCAGGCAGAACGGCACCTCCCACCAGCCGTAGAAGAAGTAGCTGGCCCCCAGCATGAACAGCTTCCAGGGGACCGCGAACGGGCGCAGGAGCCAGTTCAAGAGGAAGACGACGCTGAAGAAGACGGCGAATGCGGCGGTCGGGAACAGCATCCGAGGCGTAGTCAACCATGACGCCCGCGGCGGGTGCTCGATCCCGATCGGTTCGACCGATCGGGGACGCCCCGCGGTAATGTCGGCCCATCCGAACCTCGGCCATCGGATCGGGCGGCCCCACCGCGGTACTTGATCCCTACGCAGGTCGTGGCCCCGGCGGGCGGGCCGGGCCCGGGTACCGGCCCCGCCGGCGGCGGCGCCTGCCCAACGGGGACGTCCCCCACGCCGCCGGCAGCGTCCTCGGCGCCATGGTCCTGGCCCTGGTGCTCGGGCTGTTGCTCAACGCCGACTCGCTCTACGTCAAGGCCCACGCCCAGGACGCCGGGTGGCAACGCCGGTTGGCCGTCGCCGTCATGGGCCCGGTGCGCACCATCGCCAGGACGACGAGGCTCGACCGACCCAGAGTGGTGTTCGAGCGCAAGGTCCGCCACATCGCCGACCGCCCCGCGGCGCGGGGCGCCACCTCGGCGACCACGTCCACCACCATCGCCCCGCCCGTCGTCCGCCTCCGCGTGCCCACGACCGCCGAACCCCTTCGCCTGTGGGTCGGCGGCGACTCGATGGCCCAGGTCTTCGGGCAGTCGGTGGTGGCCAAGGCGGTGGCGCGGGGCGACATCGCCGCCACCCTCGACTACCGCATCTCCACCGGCCTCACCCGTCCCGACTTCTTCGACTGGCCCTCCCACCTGCAGGACAGCGTGTTGCCCACCAAGCCCGAGGTCATCGTCATCATGTTCGGGGCCAACGACGCCCAGTCCATGGACGTGAACGGCAAGGCCGAACCGGTCCGGTCGCCGGCCTGGCAGGGCGAGTACCGGAGGCGGGTTGCCGCCGTCATGGACCAGCTGGGCGGCGACGGCCGTCTGGTGGTCTGGGTGGGCCAGCCCATCATGCGCGACAGCGAGTTCTCCGAGCGGGAGAAGATCCTCGACGCCATCTTCGCCGACGAGGCCGGCCGCCGGCCCTGGATCCGCTTCGTCGACACCAGGCCGATCCTCAGCACGGACGGGACGAGCTACAACGCCTACCTCAGCGGTGGCGACGGAGCACCGGTGCTGATGCGCCAGGGCGACGGGATCCACCTCACCCGCGCCGGCGGCGACCGGGTCGCCAACGCCGTGCTCGGCGTGGTCGCCGCCGAAATCGCCAAGGCGGCCGGCCCGGGAGGGCTGCCGCCCGCGGCCGTTCCCGGCCAGCCCGCCACCGGTGCTCCCCTGACGTCGGCCCCGGCGTCGCCGGCCCGCCGGGACTCCGTGCCCGCCACCACGGCCCCGCCGCCGTCGTCACCACCCGCGGGGCCGGCGACGACCAAGGCGGAGTCCGACAAGCCGTGGTTCGCCCTCAGTGCCCCATGGTGAGCTTGCCCGCCTGAGAGCCTCCGCGGTGACCCAGTGGCGCCGCCTACGGCACAAGTTCAGCGATGGCGGGCGAGGTTGGCGTCGAGGGCGCCCAGCTCCTGTTCGAAGTCGGCCGTGCGCTGGCGGACCACGGCCTCGGAGTAGCCGAGCTGCTCCGGCGTCGGCGCCGGTGGCCCGAGGCGCAGGGCGCGGTCGGCATCGGTGCCCGACCGGAGGGCTTGCAGCGCCTGGTCGGCCCCGGCCACCGCCGCGCCCAGCCAGTCCTCGGGCGGGCGACGGCTCAGGGCCTGGAACCGCTGGTGCAGCTGGGCGCCCTGGACCTCGAGGTCGGACCACGTCCGGGCGGCGGCCGCCGGCTGGTCGAGCGTGGCCAGCCCCCGGGTGGCCAGCGCCAGCACGCTTCGCCCCTCGACGGCGGCCTGAGCAGCCTCGTCGGCCCACCGTTGGGCGTCACGCTGGCGGATCAACAGGGCGACGACCACGCCGGCCAACACCAGGACGGCGATGGCGCCGAGGATCAGGGCGATGGTCTTGGCGGAGATGCCCGACCCACCCGTGTCGGCCCCGGCCACGGTGGTCGACGTGGTGCTCGTACTCGTGCTCGACGTCGACGTGGACGACGCGACGGTGGTCGTCGCCCGCTCCCTGGTGGTCGGTGGCGTGGTGGGCGGCGCCGTGGTGGGCGTGGTGGACGGGGCCACCCCCTGGGTGGTGGTCGTCTGGGCCGAAGCTGGCGGTGCCCCGCCGGCGATGGCGGCGAGGACGATCACGGTGAACGCCGTCACCGTGAGCAGCAGGCGTCGCACCATGTCAGTCCTCTTTCGTCCGGTCACGACGGCGACCGCCTGCGTCGTTGGCGGCGACCCTACCGCCGGGGTGTCCCGACCGGGAGGATGCCGCAGGCGGCGGTACGCTCGCCCTCGACCTCGTGGCCGGCGTGAAAAGGGTGATGTGCAGGTGCCTCAACCAGGTGACGACGGCGGCCCCGACCTGGTGCGGGTGATGCTCAGCAGCGACTGTCCCGTGGGCACACCCCAGGAGCCGGAGCTGCGCCCGGTGTCGCTCGGCGCCACCGACATGATCCTCGTCCGCCTGGCCACCGGCGAGGTGGTGGCGTTCGCCGGCCGCTGCCCCCACCAGGGCACCGACCTGGCCGACGCCAGCTTCTTCGACGGCCGCCTGCGCTGCCCCTACCACCTGTACCTCTACGACCCCCATACCGGCGAGAACATCGTGCCCGCCCACGATGCCCGGCCCGAGAACCTCTGGAAGCTCAAGCCCGGCTATCTGCCCACCTACCCGGTCGAGGAGCGCGACGGCTGGATCTGGGTGGGGCCCGAGCCCTGCCCGCCACCGGCCGCCTACGATCCCGGTCGCGAACAGCGGCCCGCCGGCGCCGTGGCCCCGGCGGCCACCCCCGACGCCGCCATCGAAACGGTGGCGGCGGTCGCCGGGCCGGTGGACCACCCGACCAAGACGGTACGGGTCAGGCCGGGCGCCACCTTCGAGTTGCGCCTCCCTGTCGACGGCCGGCCCGGCCACGTGTGGCGCGTCGACGTCGCCGGCGGCCTGCTCGACATCGTCGAGGAACGCTTCGACCCCGCCGAGCCCCCGCGGCAACGGGTGACGCTGGCCGCGCCCCGAACGGGAGTGGCCACCGTCCGCTGTGCCTTCGCCCGCCCGTGGGACGCCGTCCCCGCCGAGACCCGCACCTACGTGGTGCACGTCGAAGCCGCGCCCGTCACCTGACCCGGGGCCGCTGGCGACCTGCGGCACAGGGCACCCCTCACTCGGGGCTCAGGGGTGGGCCCTCCGCCCCCGGACCAGGCGTCCGCTCCGGTTCCTGCTCCGGCCGCAGGCTCTCGATGGAGGCCGTCAAGCGCTCCACCACCTCGTGGAGGTCGTCTGCGGTCGGCATACCGGCCAGGGCCAGGCGCACCGAGGCGATCTCGCGGGCGAGGAACTCGGCGTCGGCCTGGGTGCGGGCGGTGAGGAGGCGATCGCGTTCGGTCTCAGCCCGGTCCCGTTGATCCTGGCGGTTCTGGGCCAGGAGGATCAGTGGGGCGGCGTAGGCGGCCTGGGTGGAGAAGGCCAGGTTCAACAAGATGAACGGGTAGGGGTCCCACCGCAGGGCGGCTGCCG
>JBBWZS010000078.1:0-32366 GCA_039649175.1 Acidimicrobiaceae bacterium | reverse complement strand
TCAGCGTCGAGGTAGGCGGCCGATTCACGCTGGCCGACGCCTCGTTCACCCTGCATGCGGGCGACAAGGTCGGCCTGGTGGGCCGCAACGGCGCGGGCAAGACCAGCCTGTTGAAGGTGCTCGGCGGCGAGGACGAACCGGCGGCGGGCACCATCCGCCACACCGGAGGCCTGGGCTACCTGCCTCAGGACCCGAGGCCCCAGGGCGTCGGGCGCCAGGCGACCGGGTTCTCCCACATCCTTTCCGGGCGAGGCCTCGACAAGGCTGCCCAACGCCTGGACGAGCTGCGTGCCGCCCTCGAGCACGACAAGTCCGACCGCGCCCTGGCCCGTTTCAGCGATGCCGAGGAAGGCTTCTTCGAAGCCGGGGGGTACGCGGCCGAGGCCCAGGTCCGCAAGCTGGCGGCCGGGCTGGGCCTCACCGTCGACCGGGTCGACCTGGCCATCACCGCCCTGTCGGGAGGCGAGCGGCGGCGCATCGAGCTGGCGCGCATCCTCTACGGCGGCAGCGACGTGCTGATGCTCGACGAGCCCACCAACCACCTCGACACCGATGCCAAGGCATGGCTCATGGGCTTCCTCGGCACCTACCGGGGAGCGCTGCTGGTGGTGAGCCACGACCTGCACCTGCTCGACAAGGCCATCACCCGCATCCTTCACCTCGACGAGGGCCGGTTGATCGAGTACCGGGGCACCTACTCGGAGTACCGGGCCGCCCGGGCCGCCGACGAGGAGCGGGCGGCCAAGACCGCCGGTCGCCAGCAGGCCGAGATCCGCCGTCTCAGCGACCAGGCCGACAGCATGCGGGGCCAGACGGCCAAGCGGGCCAGGGTGGCCAAGTCGATCGACCGGCGGGTCGACAAGATCCGCACCTCGGCGGTGCAGGGCCCGGTGCGGGAGAAGAAGTACAACGTCCGCCTCCCCGACCCCCCGCGCTCGGGTCGCATCGTGCTGGAGGCGGAGGGCCTGGCAAAGTCCTACGGGGCGACTCCGGTCTTCGAGGGTGTCGACGTCACCGTGGAGCGGGGCCGACGCCTGCTGGTGATGGGCCTCAACGGCGCCGGCAAGACGAGCCTGTTGAAGGTGTTGGCCGCCACCACCGAGCCCACCGAGGGGTCGGTGCGACTGGGCATGGGCGTGTCGGTGGGCTACTACGCCCAAGAGCACGAGGGGATCCGCCAGGGGGTATCGGTACTCGACCATCTCCGGGAGAACGGCAACGCCCCCGACGTGGAGCTGCGCGCCCTGCTCGGCATGTTCGGGTTGATGGGCGAGATCGCCTTCCAGGACGCCGGCACCCTGTCGGGGGGGGAGAAGACCAAGCTGGCGCTGGCCCAGCTGGTGGCCGGTCGCCACAACCTGCTCCTCCTCGACGAGCCCACCAACAACCTCGACCCGCCCTCCCGCCAGGCCATCGGCAAGGCCCTGGCCGGCTGGCCGGGCACCATGGTGGTGGTCAGCCACGACACCGAATTCGTCAACCAGCTGGCGGCCGACGACGCCCTCCTGCTGCCCGAGGGCACCTTCCAGCGCTGGAGCGACGACCTCCTCGACCTCGTGTCGCTGGCCTAGGCTCGCGGCGATGACCGACAGCACGACCACCGACGACGCGGGTGAGGCGGCCCGCTCCCGGCTCATCGAGGAGCGCAGCCGGCTCGAGAGCGTCCGCAACGGCCTCGACGACGACCACCTGAGCGACCAGACCGAGCAGGACAGCTTGTCCGAGCTGTCGTCGGTCGACCAGCACCAGGCCGACATGGGCACCGAGACCTTCGAACGAGAGAAGGACATCTCCATCCTCGAGGCAATCGAATCGGAGCTGGCCGACGTCGAGCACGCCCTGCGACGCCTCGATGAGGGCACCTACGGCACCTGCGAGGCGTGTGGCCGTCCCATCGACGACGACCGCCTCCAGGCCCTGCCCGCCGCTCGCCTGTGTCGGGACGACCAGGAGCGCGCCGAGGTGGCGCCCGGCGCCACCGTGACCGCGAACGAGTGAGCTGAGCTGCTGAACGCGCGCAAGGCCGTCCCTCTGGCTGCGGCGGGGACCGCCGTGGCCGGAGCAGCCGCGGTGGGCGTCTTCCTGGCCGACGAGGACCGGCGCCTGCGCCTCGACCGCCAGGCCCGGGTGTGGCGCCTCTCCGCCCGGCGGGCGCTGCACTGGTCGGTCATCAAGATCCGGGGGCGGCGGGCCACCGAGGCGGAGCGGGCCCGGTTGGAGGAGACCTTCGCCATCCGCAGCGCCCAGGACGTGGCCGAGGTGCTGGGAGGCATGAAGGGCGCCATCATGAAGGCCGGGCAGATGATCTCGTTCATCGCCGAGGGCCTGCCCCCCGAGGCGCGGGCCGCCCTGGCCACCCTGCAGGCCGACGTCCCGCCCATGGCCCCCAGCCTGGCCGAGGGGGTCATCCGCGCCGAGCTGGGTGCCGACCCCGAGAAGCTCTTCCTCGACTGGGACCCCATCCCCAAGGCGGCGGCGTCGATCGGCCAGGTGCACCGGGCGGTGATGCCCGACGGGCGCATCGTGGCCGTGAAGGTGCAGTACCCCGGCGTCGACAAGGCCATCCGCTCCGACCTCGACAACGCCGAGCTCCTCTACGGCATGTTCGCCAGCTTCGCCCTGAAGAACATGGACGTGCGGGCCATGGTCGACGAGCTGCGAGCCCGCATGAGCGACGAGCTCGACTACCGGCTCGAGGCCCGTTGCCAGGCCGAGTTCGCCGACCGCTACCGCGGCCACCCGTTCATCCACGTGCCCGACGTCGTGCCCGAGCGCAGCGCCATGCGGGTCATCACCAGCGAGTGGGTCGACGGCCTGTCGTGGGCCGAGTTCGGGGCCACCGCCACCCACGCCCAGAAGCAGGTGGCGGCCGAGGTGCTGTTCCGCTTCGCAGAAGGGTCGATCTGGCATCACGGCGTGTTCAACGGCGACCCCCATCCCGGCAACTACCGCTTCCACACCGACTCGGCCCGGATCACCTTCCTCGACTTCGGGCTGGTGAAGCGCTGGGCCCCGGGTGAGCTGGAGACCCTGAGCCCCATCCTCGACGCCATCCTCGCCCAGGACCCCGGTGCCCTCATCACCGCCCTGGTGCGGGCCGGGTTCCTGCCTGCCGACCACGGGGTCGACCCGGCCCGGATCTACGAGTACTGCAGCGGCCCCTACATCCCGTTCCAGCGCGACCACTTCACCTTCGACTCCGAGTTCGTGGGGCGCACCCTGGGCCGCATGCTCGACCTCCAGGGCGAGTTCGGCGACGTCATACGCCTGTTGAACATGCCCCCCTCCTACGTCATCCTCGACCGGGTGGTGTGGGGCATGAGCGCCCTCTTCGGCCGTCTCCAGGCCGGTGCCCGCTGGGGGGCGCTGCTCGACGAGTACCTCCACGACGGCCCCGCCTCCACGGCGCTGGGTCGAGCCGAGGACGAGTGGCGGCACGCCCAGCGAGCTACGGCAACGCCGTAGGCGGCTTCGTCCGCCGGTTCGCCTTCCCTCCCCGCTACGGGCGGGAGGAGCGGCTCGACCTCGTCACTGCTGACGGCGTGCACCTCACCGGGGCCCGCCTGGGGGGCCCGCCCGGCGCCTTCGCCACCGTCGTGCTGGTGCACGGCCTGGTCCAGTCGGCGCGCACGCCCCGGATCAACACCTTCGCCCGCCAGCTGGCCGGCCACGTCAACGTCGTCGTCCCCGAGCTTCGCGGCCACGGGAGGTCAGGAGGGCTGTGCACGCTGGGTCGCGACGAGCCTCTCGACGTGGACGCCGCGGTGGCCGCCGCCCCTGCGGGGCTGCCGGTCGTCACCGTGGGGATCAGCCTGGGTGGGGCTTCGGTGCTCCTTCACGCCGGCACCTTCGGAGGGGTGGCCGGGGTGGTGGCCATCAGCTCCCCCGCCCGGTGGACCACCTGGGACACCCGGGCCACCATCCGGGTGAAGCGCTACGTCGACTCCCGGACCGGGCGCCAGGTGCTGGCCCGGGTGCTGCGCACGCGGGTGGCCGCCAGCCTCGACGAGGTGCCCGACGCCAGCGGCGTGGTCGCCCGCATCGCCCCGGCGTTCACCCTGGTCGTCCACGACCCCGCCGACCACTACTTCGGCGAGGAGCACGCCCGCACCCTCTACGAGTGGGCGGCCGAGCCCAAAGACCTGTGGCTCGTCCCCGGCGCCGGCCACGGCACCGATCTGTTGACGCCCGCTCTGGGCGACCGGCTCATCGCCGACCTGCGCCGCCGCCTCACCTGAGCAACGAGCCGGGCGTCGTCTCAGCTGTTGGTCTTGGCCAGCAGGAAGCCGCGGGCGCGTTCGGCCCGGCGGTAGCGGTGGACGAGAGCCCAGAAGGCGGGCCCGTGGCGGGGCTCGACGAGGTGGGCCAGCTCGTGGACGAGGACATAGTCGACCACCCAGGCGGGAAACCCGGCCAGGCGGGAGGACACCCGGATGACGCCGTCGTCGGGCGAGCACGATGCCCAACGCGAGTGCTGGTTGTCGACCCAGCGGACGGCGGTGGGGCAGGGCAGGCGGTAGCGGGCGGCCAGGAGCCTGGCCCGGGCGTCGAGGTCGGTGGCCTCGGTGGCCTTGCGGCGGTCGAGACGGCCGAGCATCTCGGCCACCCAGCGCTCCTCGTCCTCCCGGCTCATGGCCGCAGGGATCCACACCCGCACGACACCGTCGGCTTCCGAGGCCTGTACGGTCTTGCGCCGGCGCGGACTGCGTATGACCTCGACCCGCACGGTGTGCGACGCTAGCCGCAGGCCATCCCGCTCAGAGGGCTGCTCGGGCCTCGGGCTCCGAGCACGCTCGTCAACCCCCTGGCGGCCGATCGCCGACACAAGGAGCAGTCCGTGGGGCTCGACATCGCCAAACTCGGGGCCCGGTACGGGCCGGACAGGGGATTCGTCGACCCCGAGCGGGCTCTGGCCTACGCCGCCGCCACCAACGACCCGGGGACCGGCTACCGGGCCGACGGGCTGGTGCCGCCCCTGTTCGCGGTGGTCCCCACCTGGGACACCACCATGGCTGCCGTCCACGATGTGGTGGCCGCCGATGCCATGGGCATGCTCGTGCACCTGTCGCAGGACATGCGCTTCTTCCGGCCCCTCACCGCCGGCCAGGCCCTGGTGACCGAAGCGGAGATCCGCGGCATCCGCAGCCGTCGATCGGGTGCATCGCTGCTGGTGGTGGTCACCAGCGTGGACGAGGCGGGCGATCCGGTGCTGCGCCAGTACGCCACCATGTTCATCCGGGGGCTGGGAGGCGGTGAGAGCGGCGGCGACGAGCCTCCCGACCACACCCTTGCCAACGGGTCCCGTGGTCCCCTCGTGGCGGAACGCACGGTGCACCTCGACGATGACCAGACGCTTCGGTACGCCGAGGCCTCGGGTGACACCAACCGCATCCACGTGGACGAGGCCTTTGCCAAGGAGATGGGACTTCCGGGCATCATCGTCCACGGCATGTGCACCATGGCGTTCTGTGGCCACGCGGTGATCGGCGAGACCGCCGGGGGAGACCCGGCGCTGCTGCGCCGCCTGGCCGTGCGTTTCTCCCGGCCGGTCCTGCCCGGGTCGGACCTGGTGACATCGGTCTTCGCCGCCGGTGAGTCGTCCGACCGGCGCTGCTTCGCCTTCGAGGCCCGAAGCCGGGGGGAGGTCGTGATCAAAGACGGATGGGCGGAGGTCGGGCCTCCGCCGGCCTAGCCATGCCGAGCCTGCGACTGTTCGCGGCGGCACGCGAGGCCGCCGGTGTGGCCCGGGCCGACTTCGAGGGGACGACCGTCGCCGAGATGCTCCAGGCCGCCGAGGCCTCCTTCGGCGAGCGGTTCAGCGCCGTGTTGCGGCAGTCCCGCGTGTGGGTGAACGGCGAGCCGGCCACGGCCGAGACTGCCGTCACGGGCCACGACGTGGTGGCCGTCCTCCCGCCGGTGTCAGGTGGCGCCGGCGAGGTGGCGGCCACCTCAGCGCCGCCGAGAGCGACGCCGTCACGACCAGCTCCGCCCCGCACCGCTTCTCCCCGCTTCGCCCCTGCTACCACTCGCCCCTCCGCCACGTCCCGTCCCACCGCCGCGCCACCTCCCCGTACCGCCGCTCCCGGCCCCACCGCCGCTCCCGGCCCCACCGCCGCCCCTCCCCGGCGTCCCCGGGCCCCCGAGAGCCCGCCGCCCGCCCCCGGCACGAGGGCCCAGGGACCGACCATGACCAGACCAGCGCCGGCGCTCCCCTCCGAGGCGGCGGCGGGGCCCCCGGGCCGAGCCCCGGCGGTGCCGGGCGCCACTGCCAAGCCGGCGGCGTCCGCCACGACCAAGGTGACGGCGTCCGACGAGTGGTGGCAGCCGCTGGCCCGCCTCGGGGTGGTCTACGACAACACCCGCCCGCACGGGCGGATCGGCCTGGCCTGGGCGGTGGTGACGGTGGGCGCCACCATCGCCGGCCCGACCTGGATCGCCGCCTGGTTGGCGGTGAGCGCCTTCGTCGGCGCCTCCCAGGCCGCCGGGACCCGCCGGGCCCTCGACGTGGCCCCACCGCCGTGGCTGGCGGCGGTGACATCGTTGGCCCCCCCGGTCGCCGCCATGTTCGGCGGGCGCTACGCCGTGGCCGTCATCGCCACCGGCCTGGGACTGGCCGTCATCGTCCGGGTGTTCGTCAACCACAAGGGCACCGCCGAGAACGTCGCCCTGGCCCTGGTCATCGGGATGGCCACCGGCTCGGCCGCCGCCGCCGTGGCCCTCACCAGAGACGTCAACATCGCCGCCGCCGTCTACCTCCTCGCCTGCGCGTGCATCTACGACGCCGGGGCCTACCTCGTCGGGACCGGCGCCTCGGCGGCCTGGGAGGGACCGGTAGCCGGGGTGGTGGCCCTCATCCCGGTGACGATCCTGGCCGCCGTCGTGCTCGTCCCGCCCTTCCCGGGGGGCACGCCGTTGGCCCTGGGGCTGCTGGCCGCCGTCCTCGCCCCCCTGGGCCCACTGGCCGGCACCGCCCTGCTCGGCCGCCGCGACGCCGACGCCCCGGGCCTGCGACGTCTCGACTCGCTGATCTTCCTCGGCCCCGCCTGGGCCTGGCTGGTCACCACGATCCTCCGCTGACCGCCAGTGTGGTGACGACCAGGGCAGGGGCCGGCTGCTAGGCCTTCTTGGTCTCCCAGAAGATGGTGTCGATCTGGCCGATGAGGTCGAGGAGCTTGTCACCGGTGGCCGGGTCCTCGGACTTCTTGGCTGCGCCGGCCGCCTTGGTGGCGTCCCAGAACAGCTGGTGCAGCTGCGGGTACTTCTCGACGTGCTCGGGCTTGAAGTAGTCGGTCCAGAGCACCCAGAGGTGGTGCTTGGCCAGGTCGGCGCGCTCCTCTTTGATCAGCACGGCGCGCTGGCGGAAGACCTCGTCGTCGGAGGCCTGGAACTTCTCCTGGCACCCCTTGACCGATTGGGCCTCGATACGGGCCTGGGCCGGGTCGTAGACCCCACACGGGAGGTCGCAGTGGGCGTGCACCCGTTCCGGCGGACGGATCCGGTCGACGAGGGCGGTGATGCCGGTGAGAATGGGCATGCCTGATGCTCCTCCGCTTCGATTGTTGATGCCCCAGAACACTACCCAGTCCCCCGAAGGGTGACGGCCACGCGGCGATGGTGGGCTGTCGCTCTTGTCGCTGCCGGGGCCTGGGCGGCGCGCCGGGTCAGACGGGTCGAGGTCGTCGGCGACAGCATGCGTCCCACCCTGGAGCCCGGCGACCGCCTGGTGGTGAGCGGGGGGCGCCGGCCGCGGGTGGGTGAGCTGGTGGCGGTGGTCGATCCGCGACAACCGGCGCGCACGGTGATCAAGCGTCTGGTGGCTGTCTCCGCCGCCGGGCTCACCGTCGTGGGTGACAACCCGGCGGCCAGCACCGACAGCCGGGTCTTCGGGCCCGTCGCCACTGGCGCCCTGCGGGGTCGGGTCATCTACCGCTACCACCCCGTCGACCGGCGTGGCCGCCTGCCCTCCCCGGGTCCGACCAGCCGTTGGTAACGTGCTGCCATGGGATGGAGGGACGACCTGGAGCGCATCCTGGCGGCCGACTATCTCGGCGACACCGCCACCCGCTCGATCGAGGAGCTCCGTGAGATGGCCGCCCAGTCCCAGGCCGTCGGGGACGACATCTCGTACCTGCGCCGCCAGGTCCAGGGGCGCCTCGACATCGTCCGATGGGAGCTGGCGCGGCGAGAATCGGGCGAGGGCCGGTCGAGTACCGACGACCTGGTGAAGAGCCTGAGCAGCGTGCTGTCGCCCAACGTCCACGCCCCCGGCCACCAGCAGATGGTGGACGGCGTCGAGCCCGCCCACCTCGACGAGCTCACCGACGAGCTGGGCGCCCTCGTGCCCCCCGTGTGGAAGCTGCCCGATCTCGACGACACCGAGTTGCAGGCGCTGGCCGACCGCCTCGCCCGCCACGAGAGCGAGTACTCGTCGTTGCGGCGAGAGGTCTTCTCCCGCGCCGACGCCCTCCGGGGCGCCATCACCGCCCAACTCGGCGGGTAGGAGGCACCGGAGGCGTTGTCCTCCTGGTGGTGAAGGTAAAGGTGCGTCACTGGGTAGGGTTGCACCCCGTGCGTCGGCTGGCCGTCATCTCGTTGCACACCTCTCCACTCGCCCAGCCAGGTGCAGGAGACGGTGGGGGCATGAACGTCTATGTGCACTCGCTGTCGTCGGCCCTGGCCCGCGCCGGTATCGACTGCGACGTGTACACGCGCGCCTGGCGTCGAGGCCTGGCGCCGGTGGTGTCGGTGGAGCCCGGGTTCCGGGTGCACCACGTGCCCGCCGGCCCCACGGCCGCGGTGGCCAAGGAGTCGATGCCCGAGCTGGTGCCCGAGTTCACCAAGGGCGTCCTGGCCGCCGTCGCCGCCCACGGCCGGCCCGACCTCATCCACGCCAACTACTGGCTGTCGGGCGTGGCCGGCCACGCCCTCAAGCACGAGCTGGGCCTCCCGCTCGTCAGCACCTTCCACACCCTGGCCAGGGTCAAGGCCCAGGTCATGGCGGACAAGGCCGAGAGCCGGGGGCAGGCCGAGGCCGAGGTGGTCGGGTGCTCGGACGCCATCCTGGCCTCCTCCGACGACGAACGGGCCCAGCTCGAGCGCCTCTACGACGCACCGCCGGGGCGGGTGGAGATCGTGCCCCCCGGTGTCGACCACGAGCGGTTCGCGCCCGGCGATCGGGCCCGAGCGAGATCCGACCTCGGCCTCGGTGATGGCCCCGTGCTGCTCTTCGTGGGCCGGATCCAGCCCCTCAAGGGCGTCGATGTGGCCATCGAGACGGTGGCCCGGCTGCATGACGATGTCACCCTCGTCATCGTCGGCGGCCCCTCGGGCCCCGATGGCGAGAGCGAGCGTCGTCGCCTCGAGGGGCTCATCGCCGACCTCGGCGTCGAGTCTCGCGTCCGCTTCGTCGAGCCCCAGCCCCATGCCCAGCTGGCGGCGTGGTACCGCGCTGCGGATCTCTGCCTGGTCCCCAGCCGGTCCGAGTCGTTCGGGTTGGTGGCCCTGGAGGCGGCGGCCTGCGGGACGCCGGTGGTGGCCGCCGCCGTCGGGGGACTGCCCACGCTGGTCGATCACGGTGTGACCGGGTTCCTGGTCGAGGGCGGCGACTCCCTAGGCTTCGCGGCGCGAGTGGGCGAGGTGCTCGTCGACCCGGCGCGTGCAGCCCGGATGGGCCAGGCCGCCGCCCTGCGGGCCCGTCGCTACAGCTGGTCGATCACCGCCGCCCGCCTCCGGCGCCTCTATGCCGATCTCACCGCCCGCGACCTGGTGGAGTGTAGGTAGTCTCTGCCCTTCCGGGGACCCCAAGTGTGAGGGTCCAGTCGACGTCGAGCCCCCTCTTCTCCGGCGGGTAGGGGCGCGTCTCGAAGTATTTCACATCATCTGCTTGCATCTGGCGGAGGCGCCGGGGTAGGGTAGGGGTGGCCCGAGGGGCAGAACGGGGTGGTCGTTCGGGGAAGTGCGACGACACCGGGAGGTTCCTCGGGCCCCTCACCGCATGTCCATGATCCGGGTCCCCGCTGCCGCGCTCGTCTCCTGCCTGGTGTTGGCCCTGGCCACACCCGGCTTTGCCGACTCCGGTGATCGCCCCGCCTCGAACCAGGGCGAGCAGGCGACGGCGACGACCCGTCTGATCGCCGGCACCAGCGGTCCCGCCGGCACCACCGACACCAGCGGCGCCGACGACGCCCAGCTCGAAGCAGCCCTGCGCGACCTCGACACCAGCGTCGCCGCGGAGTCCTCCACCACCGAGGCCGTCCAGCAGGCGGCGTCGGCCGCCCAGGTCGCGGTGGGCTCGGCCGAGGCCCGGCTGGCGGCCACCGAGGCCCGGATGGCCGATCTGCGATCGGCGGCGGCCGCTCTGGCCGTGCGGGCCTACGTGCACCCCGGCGGGGACCCCCTGGTCCGGCTCCTGGGGTCGAGCGACGTCAGCGAGGCCAGCCGGCGCGAGGCCCTGCTCGACCACGTGGCCAGCACCGACCGTGACGTGCTGGGCCGCCTGCGTGCAACCCGGGAGGACGAGCAGGCCGAGCAGGCCGACCTGGGCCACCTCCGTGACCAGGCCGCCGCTCGGCACAAGGCGGCCGCCGCCCACCTGAGCGAGCTGCAGTCGGTACGGGACAGCCAGGCACGCCTGAAAGGCGCCCTCGACGAGCGCATCCAGGAGTACCAGGACGAGGTCGACGGCCTGGCCCGCGACCAGGCCAGGATCGAGAACCTCCTCCGGAGCCGCCAGGGCCAGGCAGGGCCGGGACCGGCATCGCTCGGGCCCGGGCAGGCAGCGTCCTACGTCCTGATGTGGCCGGTGGACGGCCCCCTCACCTCCCCGTTCGGCAACCGCTGGGGCCGCATGCACACCGGGATCGACATCGGTGTGAGCAGCGGGACCCCGATTCGCGCCGCCAAGTCGGGAACGGTCATCTCCTCGGGCGACGACGGCGGCTACGGCCTGCTGACCGTGATCGACGACGGCGGCGGGCTCAGCACCCTCTACGCCCACCAGAGCAGGACGGTGGTCAGCAGTGGCTCCAGCGTGGCCCAGGGTGACGTCATCGGCTACTCCGGGTGTAGCGGGCACTGCACCGGTCCCCACCTGCACTTCGAGACCAGGCTGAACGGCACGCCCGAGGACCCCAAGGCCTTCCTGCCCTGAGGGTCGGGCACCGCCAGCGTCCACCCGGTCGCCCCGCCTACATTCGTCGTCATGGGCTTGCGGCTGGTCATCGTCGGTGGCGGGAAGATGGGCTCGGCACTGGTGGCCGGGCTGGTGGGTGCCCACTGGGCCGAAGGCGACCAGCTGGCGGTGGTGGAGCCCATCGCCGCCCGGCGCGAGGAGCTGGGTCGCCTCCACCCCGGTGTGGTGGTCACCGCCGAGGTTCCCCGGGCCGAGGGCGCCGTGCTGGCCGTGAAGCCGGCCGATGTCGATGCCGCCTGTGCCGGCGTCGCCGCCGCCGGGATCGCCCGGGTGCTGTCGATCGTGGCCGGGGTCGGCCTCGACAGGCTCCAGCCCGCCCTGGGTGACGACGTGGCCGTGGTGCGGGCCATGCCCAACACGCCGGCGCTCGTCGGTGCCGGGGCGGCGGCCATCGCCGGCGGACCGGGCGCCGGTGAGGCCGACCTCGACTGGGCCGACGGCATCCTGTCGGCTGTCGGCCTGGTCGTGCGCGTGGGCGAGCCTCTGCTCGACGCCGTCACCGGCCTGTCGGGCTCCGGGCCGGCCTACGTGTTCTTCGTGGCCGAGGCGCTCGTCGAGGCGGGGGTGCTCAACGGCTTGACCCGCGACGTGAGCCGGGCACTGGTGGTGCAGACCATCCTGGGATCGGCCCGTCTGCTCGACGAGTCGGGACAGTCGGCGGCCGAGCTCCGGGCGGCGGTGACGTCTCCGGGAGGCACCACCGCCGCCGGTGTCCGGGCCCTGGAGGCGGCCGCCGTGCGCAGCGCCGTGCTGGAGGCGGTGACGGCGGCCACCGAGCGCTCCCGGGAGCTGGGTCGGGGCTGAGAACCGCCCGCCCTTTCCCTTGACCGTCGCGCGGGCGTACATTGCCAGGAGCGAAGAGGGGAGAGCTCACGGTGAAGTCCGATGCGCGCGCGCGGTTTCTGACCGCGGCAGAGGTGGGTGGGCTCCTCCGGGTCTCCACCATGACGGTCTACCGGCTGATCAAGAGCGGCCAGCTGGCCGCCGTCCGGGTGGGCAAGTCCTACCGGGTCCGTGAGGACGACGTCGACCGCTTCCTGGCCAGTACCTACACCGAAGCGGGCTGACCCGCCGGCCGGGGGAGGGCCGGCCTGGCAGTAGCGTGCCCAGGGCATGGCTGCCCGGTTCGACACCGTCTCGTTCCTGTCCGACTACGGGCTGGCCGACGAGTTCGTCGGCGTGGTCAAGGCCGTGATCGCCGCCATCGCGCCGGCGGCGCGGGTCATCGACGTGAGCCATCAGGTCGCACCCCACGACATCCGGGCCGGCAGCCTGGTGCTGGCCCGCAGCATCCAGTACCTGCCCCCGGGCGTGGTGCTGGCCGTCGTCGACCCCGGCGTCGGCACGGCCCGGCGGGCCGTGGCCGTCGAGGTCGGTGACGACGACGCTGGTGGTGACGACCGCTGGGTGCTGATCGGCCCCGACAACGGCCTGCTGGCTCCTGCGGTGGCCCTGGCCGGCGGCGCCCGGCGGGCCGTGGCGCTCACCAACACCGACTGGCACCTGGCCGCACCAGGGCCCACCTTCGCCGGGCGCGACGTGTTCGGGCCGGCGGCCGCCCATCTGTGCGCCGGCGTGGAGCTCGACGAGCTGGGGGATCCCGTCGACCCGTTCACCCTCGTGCCCGGCATCATCCCCCTGTCCCGGGAGGAGAACGGCGGCGTGGAGGGCGAGGTGCTGTGGGTCGACCGGTTCGGCAACGCCCAGCTCAACGTGGGGCCCGACGAGATCGAGGCCATGGGCTCGCCGATCGTGGTGCGCATGGGCGAACGGACCCGCAGCGCGGCGCGGGTGACCAGTTTCGCCGAGTTGGCCACCGGACAGGTGGGCCTGGTGGTGGACTCCTACGGCCTGCTGGCCGTGGCCCTCGACCGCCGGTCGGCGGCCGAGGACCTCTCCCTGGCTGCCGGCGACCTGGTCCGCCTCGAGCCGACGGCTGACGCGTGAGACGGGGGACCACGATCGCCCTGGCGGCGCTGCTGTTCGTCATCTTCGCCGCCGCCATCGCCCAGTTCCTCGTCATCGGCCGGTAGCCGGCCGGCCCCGTCGGCGGTCAGCCCGCCCGATCCCCGAGTGAGCTGCACAGGCGGCTGATCTCGCGCTCGAGCGAGTTCAGTCCCTCGACCTTGTCGAGGCACAGGGCCACGCCCGCCTCGTCGGCCTCGCGCTGCAGGGCATCGTCGATGTAGGCGGTGTAGAGGACCAGGACCTGGTCGGGCCGGCGGGCCCGCAGCCGGCGGGCGGCGTCCAGCCCGTCCATCACCGGCATCTTGTAGTCGATGACGATCACGTCGGGATCGGCCTCGTCGACATGGTCGAGGGCGTCGGGTCCCCCCGACGCCTGGTGGACCACGTCGAAGCCGTCGACGGTGAGCATGGTCGTGAGCATCCGCCGGACGTGGTCGGTGTCATCGACGATCATCACCCGGATGGGCGCCCGGCTGGCCTGGGCCACGCCGCCAACCTACCGGGTCGGGCGTCGCTACCCACCTCCTGGGGCGGTGGCGTCGCGACGGGATCTCAGGTGTGGCTGTTCAGCGAATCGAGGGCCCGCAGGGCGTCGAGCACGAAGTGCAGCGTCGACACCGACGGCGCCGGCGGAGGCGGTGGGGTGGGGGCGACGGCGGGCGGGGCGGTTCGGGGAGGCCGGGGCGCCGGTGCGACGGTGGTCGTGACCCGCCGGGCGACCGTGGGCGGAGGCCCGGGGTCGGCGGCGGCCACGGTACCCCCACCGCCCCTCGGCTGCTCGAAGTCCTCCACCACGTAGACGCGGCCACCGCCGGAGGCGACGCCGATGCCGACCAGCGAGAAGTCGCCGGTGATGTTCTCGTAGTGGTGGGGACTGGCCAGCAGCGCCTGGTGCACCTGGTCGATGCTGGTGCCCACGCCCACGTTCTCACCCAGGCGGGACCAGCCGTCGACCTGGGACGCCAGGTCGGGATTGTGGGAGATGCCGCCCTGGGAGGCCATCGTCTGGGCCCAGGAACGGGCCACCGAGGTGAGCGACGAGTCCATGCTCAGCGCCGGGTCGCCGGCCGACGCCCGGGCCTGGTTGGTCAGGGCCAGCAGGCTCGACTCCTCGGAGCCCGCGGCGGCGGCGGGAGAGGCCGCCAGGGTCGTGCCCGGTAGCACGGCCCCGAGGGTCAAGGTGCCGGCGGCGAGGGTGGTGGCCGATGCCATGGCCGCGATGAACCGACGTGCGCGCATTGAGATCCCCTCCGGCGCCCGGCTGACGTCCCGGCCGGGGGCTCGACCCCGGCTGCGTCAGTCGTGCTGTGTCCAGGTAGCGACTGTCCTGGAGTCCTTCGGCAGGAGGGTGGCCGAAGCTTGAGTCAACCCGGGGATAAATCGGGGACAGGACGGGGAAGCGCGCTCAGCCCGTCGTGCTGGTGAACTCGGCGACCCGCTGGCTCGACTGGCCCGCGGGGGCGGGTGCGGGGTCCACCGGTGCAGGCTCGGCGGCTGCGCCTCCGCCGGCTGCGGGTGCCGATGCACGTGCGGGGCGCAGGAACAGCACCATGGTGGGGACGAGGTAGACCAGCCACACCGTCAGCTCGAGGCGGGACGGCGTGGGGCTGATGCTGAACAGGCCCTTCCACAGCGACCCCCACCAACTCGACGGCGGCAGGATGCCGGTGGCGTCGAAGACCGTGTGACCCAGGCCCCCGAAGGCCAGGTAGCCCGCCTCTTGGAGGTCGTGGATGCCGTAGGCCAGCACGCCCGCAGCCACGACCACCAGGCCGACGCCGGTGTAGCGGAAGAACCGGGCCAGGTTGATCTGGACCGAGCGCCGGTACACGAGGTACCCGAGCACGAACGCAGTTGCCAGTCCGAGGGTGGCCCCGGCCACGGGCGTGAACGTGGACCCCGTCGACTGCACCGCCGTCCAGATGAACAAGGCGGTCTCCAGGCCCTCACGGGCGACGGCCACGAAGGCGGTGACGGCGAGGGCGCCGGTGCCCATGGCCAGGGCCGAGTCGAGGCGGTCATGGAGATCGCCCTTCAGGTGCCGGGCGGTCCGGCGCATCCAGAAGATCATCCAGGTGACCAGGGCCACGGCCAGCACGGACATGACGCCGGCGAAGGTCTCCTGGGCCTTGAACGTGAGCGAGTGCGAGGTGAAGGTGAGCAGGGCCCCCGCCGCCAGGCTGATGGCGGCTGCCGCGCCGGCGCCGATCCAGACCGAGCGCAAGGCACCGCGGCGGTCGGTGCGCACGAGGTAGGCCACGAGGATGCTGACGACGAGCGCCGCCTCCAGCCCCTCTCGTAACCCGATCAAGAAGTTGGCGAGCACGGTCCGGTCCCTTCGTCGACCTGGCGTGAGTCACACACGGCCCGAGCGTATTAGGAGGGCCTAACGAAATCTCTCAGGTACAGCTAACTGTACTTGGCATCTACCCGTTCGACAACAGGTTCTTTGTCGGGAGGCCCGGCCCGTCGGTCACCGGCGATGGGCCGGGGACGGGGGCTCGACGTCGCCACCAGGAAGCCGGCGAACACGAAGGCGATGCCCACCAGCAGGGTGACGGCGAACGCCTCCATGGCGTCGAGCACCGAGTTGAACAGGCCTCCGGCGCCGAGCACCAGGGTGCCGGTGGCGATGAGCACGTTGGCCCCCGCCAGGCGGCCCGCCGGGCCCCGTGCCGGCGCCGCCCGGCGGCTCCGCCAGAAACGCCAGGCGCTCCACACTGCGCCTCCGAGCACGACGGTGGCGCCCACGCCCGAGGCGACGGCAGCCAGGACGCGGGGGAGGGCGCCGAAGACCTCTGAACCGCGAGGAAGGCGATCGACGGGCACCCGACCGTGCATGGGCGCCTCCAGCACGACACCGGCGGCGAACGCCGAGGCCAGGGCCACGACCGCCGTCCACCGGTCGGCCCGCCGCCGGTCGCCCAGCAAGTACACGGTGCCCAGGGCCAGGAAGGGCACGTTGATCACCGCGCCGAACAGGTAGAAGACCCGGAAGGTGGCCTCGTCCCACCCGTTGGTGGCGCCGAACCACAACGCCGCCGCCCCCACGAAGAACATCACCAGTGACACCGTCCACGCCAACTCGTGGGGACGACGGGCGGCCAGCCACCGTTCGTAGGTCGACATGGCGAGGGCCAGCGCCACCAGGGCGGCGGCGGCGGCCAGCGCCGACTGGGTGGACACGAACAGCGATTTTACCGATCGTGACCGGGTAGGCCCGGCTGGCTCTCGCCCGGGGGGTGCCCGAACGGCGACCCTTGTGAACGAGCGCACGAGGGGGGCGTACACTTGGGCACGATGTCCGACCAGACCCCGGCCCAGGGGCGGTTCCCGGGCGATGCCTCTCCCGGCTCCTCAGGCAACGGCGCAACGCCGAGGCCGCCCGGGTGGGAGGAGCCGCCGGTGGTCAACGGCGCCGACGGCGCCGACCTCGGCGATGCCGACGGCGGCCGGTCGCGCGGCCCGCGCCGCATCCCCGAGGCCACGGTTGCCCGCCTGCCGGTCTACCTGCGGTGCCTGGTCGAATTGGCCGACCTCAAGACGGTGACCGCCTCGTCGGAGCGCCTGGCCGAGATGGGAGGCGTCAACGCCGCCAAGGTCCGCAAGGACCTCTCCTATCTCGGGTCCTACGGCACCCGGGGGGTCGGCTACGAGGTCGACAACCTCATCCTGCACATCTCCCGGATACTCGGCCTCACCCAGGACTGGCCGGTGGTGATCGTGGGCATCGGCAACCTGGGCCACGCCCTGGCCAAGTACCGGGGCTTCGCCGCCCGGGGCTTCCGGGTGGTGGCGCTGGTCGACGCCGACCGGTCCAAGGTCGGCGAGCAGCTCGAGGGCCTCGAGGTCCGCCATCTCAGCGAGCTCCCCCAGATCGCCGCCGACGAGCAAGTCGCCATCGGGATCATCGCCACACCGGCTGCCGCCGCCCAGGACGTGGCCGACCAGTTGGTCGCCGCCGGTGTGTCGTCGATCCTCAACTTCGCCCCCGCCATCGTCACCGTGCCCCCCGGTGTGTCGGTGCGCAAGGTCGACCTGTCCATCGAGTTGCAGATCCTGTCCTACCACCAGCAGCGGCGGGGAGCCGTAGCCGAATCCGCCCTCAGGGCCGCCGCCGCCCTGGTCGCCGGCGACGAGCCGCCGGCGGTGGAGGTCCAGGGAGCAGACCGCTGATGGTCGACCTCGACACCGCCTACCCCGTCAACCTGCTGGTGGCCGGTCGGCCCTGTCTGGTCGTGGGTGGCGGCACGGTGGCGGCCCGCAAGGTCGAGGGCCTCCTGGCCTGTGACGCAACCGTCCGCGTCGTCTCACCTGTCGTCGACGAAGAGATCCGCGGTTGGCCCGAGGTCGCCGTCGACCAGCGGCCCTACCGCCGGGGCGACGTCGACGGCCAGCGCCTCGTCATCTCCGCCACCGACTCGTCGGAGGTCAACCGGGCCGTGTACCTCGACTGCGAGGAGGCCGGCGTGTGGGTGTGCGGCGCCGACGACCCCGACAACTGCTCGTTCACCCTCCCCTCCGTCGTGCGCCGGGGGACGCTGGTGGTGACTGTGTCCACCGGGGGTCGCAGCCCGGCCGTGGCCCGGTGGCTGCGCGAGCGGTTGGA
Organism: Acidimicrobiaceae bacterium; assembly: GCA_039649175.1. Classification (GTDB taxonomy): domain Bacteria; phylum Actinomycetota; class Acidimicrobiia; order Acidimicrobiales; family AC-14; genus DATAQC01. The sequence goes on along the minus strand of JBBWZS010000078.1, from coordinate 14,598 downwards.
GGCCCAGATCGGCCCCGAGTACGAGGTCCTGCTCGACCTGGTGGCCGACCAGCGGGCCGCGGTCAAGGCCGAGGGGCGCAGCCCGTCACAGCTCGACTGGCAGAAAGCGCTGGACTCGGACATGCTCGATCTGATCCGCACCGGTGACCTGGAGTCCGCGAGAAAGCGCCTGGAGACGTGTCTGTCGTCGTCATAGGTTTGAGCCACCGCTCCGTCCCCATCGATCTGCTCGAGCGGATGACCGTCGGCGAGCCCCGTCTCACCAAGGCGCTCGGCGACCTGTCGGCCCGGGAGTTCGTGAGCGAGGCCGTGGTCCTGTCGACCTGCCACCGGGTCGAGGTCTACGTGGTCGCCGAGCGCTTCCATGGCGCTGCCCAGGACGTGCGCAACTTCTTGTCGGAGCTGGCCCACGTGGCGCCCGAGGAGTTCAGCGACCACCTCTACACCTACACCGACGAGACCGCCGCCGCCCACCTGTTCAGTGTGGCTGCCGGCCTCGACTCCCTGGTGGTGGGTGAGAGCCAGATCCTCGGCCAGGTGCGCGACGCCTGGGACCGGGCCAGGCTCGAGGGTGCCGCCGGCCCCCGGCTGTCGGCACTGTTCCGTCACGCCCTGGAGGTGGGCAAGCGGGCCCGCACCGAGACCGCCATCGGTCGGGGGATCACGTCCCTGGCCCACGCCGCGGTGGCCATGGCGGGCGAGCGGCTGGGCCCGAGCGGCCCTCTGAGCGGGGCACTGGGCCCGAGTGGCCCTCTGAGCGGGGTGCTTCGTCCTCTCGCCGATCGCCGGGTCATCGTGCTGGGCGCCGGCGAGATGGGCGAGGGCATGGTGTCGGCACTCACCGGCGTGGGCGACCTGGTGGTGGTCAACCGCACCTGGGAGAAGGCCGCCGCCCTGGCCGAACGGGCGGGGGGGCGGTCGGTGCCCCTGGCCGAGCTGCCGTCGGTCCTGGCCGAGGCCGACCTCCTCCTGTCGTCGGCGGGGGCCCCCGGGGTCGTGCTGGAAGAGGCCGACCTGGCCCTGCACGAACGCCGTCCCGACCGGCCCCTCCTCGTGATCGACCTGGGCATGCCCCGAAACGTCGACCCCGCCGTCGGTGACCTGCCGGGTGTCACCCTGCTCGACCTCGCCGACCTGCGGGCCTTCGTCGATGCCGGACTCGACAAGCGCCGCCAGGAGGTCGTGCGGGTCCGTGGTCTGGTGGCCGACGAGCTCTCCCGCTACACCGCTGATCTGGCCGCCCGCGAGGTGGTGCCCACTGTCACCGCCCTGCGTCACCAGGCCGAGGCGGTGCGGGTCGGCGAGATCGAGCGCCACCGGGGCCGCCTGGCCGGCCTCGACGCCCGTCAGGCCGAGGCCGTCGAGTCGCTCACCCGCGCCATGATGGCCAAGCTGTTGCACGAGCCCACCGTGCGTCTCAAGGACGCGGCCGGAACGCCCAAGGGCGAGCGACTGTCCGGCGCACTTCGCGACCTGTTCGACCTGTAGGCATGACACGGGCGCTGCGTGCGGCGACGCGGCGGAGCACCCTGGCCCGGACCCAGACCGACCACGTCGCCGCGCTCCTCGGTGTCGACATCGACTTCGTCCTGGTCGAGACGACGGCCGACCGCCGTCCCGAGATCCCCTTGTGGGAGCTGGGGGGCCAGGGGGCGTTCGTCACCGAGGTGCAGGCGGCGGTGCTCGACGACAGGGCCGACATCGCCGTCCACTCGGCCAAGGACCTCCGTTCCACTCCCACCGACGGCCTGGTCATCGCCGCCGTGCCCGAGCGGGAGGACCCGCGCGACGCCCTCGTGGGCTCCACCCTCGACACTCTCCCCGTCGGAGGACGGGTGGGGACCGGATCGGTGCGCCGGCGGGCCCAGTTGTCGTGGCTGCGCCCCGACCTCACCTTCGGGGGCCTGCGGGGCAACATCGAGACGCGCCTCGCCGCCGCGGGCCGCTTCGACGCCATCGTGGTGGCCTACGCCGCCCTCCGGCGTCTGGGCCGCACCGCGGCGGTGGCCGAGGTCCTCGACCCGTCGGTCATGCTGCCCCAGGTGGCCCAGGGGGCCCTGGCCGTGGAGTGCCGGGTCGGCGACGAGCGGGTGCGGTCCCTGCTGGCGCCGATCGAACACCGGCCCACCCGACGGGCCGTCGACGCCGAGCGTGCCTTCCTGGCCGAGCTGGGCGGTGGGTGCGACCGGCCCGTGGGCGCGTTCGCCACCGTCGACGACGACGGGAGGGTGCACCTCGACGCCCTGGTGGCGTCGGGCGACGGCCGCATCCTGTTCCGCGACCGGGCCGACGGCGACGACCCCGGTGCCGTCGGCCGGGACCTCGGTCGGGCCCTGCTCGAGCGGGCGGGGGCCGCCCAGATCCTCGACGACGCCGCCCCCACCGTCGCCGCCTTCCCCCGGGACGAATGACCGTCTGGCTGGTCGGCGCCGGGCCCGGTGACCCAGGGTTGCTGACGGTGCGGGGCGCCGAGGTGCTGGCCCGGGCCGACGTCGTCGTGCACGACCGCCTGGCCGAGCGGTCGTTGCTCGACCTGGCGCCGGCCGGCGCCGAGCGGATCGACGTGGGCAAGTCCCCCGGCGGCCCTGTCGAGCAGGAGGACATCAACGTCCTCCTCGTGGACCGGGCCCGCGCCGGGCTGGCCGTGGTGCGCCTCAAAGGCGGCGACCCCTTCGTGTTCGGCCGTGGGGGTGAGGAGGTGGAGGCGCTGCTGGCCGCCGGTGTGGACTTCGAGGTGGTCCCGGGGGTGACGTCGGCCGTCGCCGTTCCCGCCTACGCCGGCATCCCCGTCACCCACCGGGGCCTGTCCACGTCGTTCACCGTGGTCACCGGTCACAGCCGCCACCGCCCCGACGACCCCGTGCACTGGGAGAGCCTGGCCCGCGCCGGGGGCACCGTGGTGGTGCTCATGGGTGTGGCCCACCGGGGCGAGATCGCCCGCCGCCTCATGGCCGGAGGGCTGCCCGGGACCACGCCGGTGGCGGCGGTGCGCTGGGGGACCCGGCCCGACCAGCGCACACTGCGCACCACCCTCGCCGACCTGGCAGGGGTGGAGCTGCAGCCGCCGGTGACGTTGGTGATCGGCGCAGTGGCCGCCCTCGAACTGGGCTGGTTCGAGAAGCGGCCCCTGTTCGGTCGCCGGGTCGTGGTCACCCGGGCCCGGGCCCAGTCGTCGGGCCTGGTCGACGCCCTGCGCCGGGCGGGCGCGGAGATCGTGTCGCTCCCGACCATCGAGATCGCCGCACCGGCCGACGGGGGGGAGGCGCTGGCCGCCGCCGCCGCCCGCGTGCGCGACTACGACTGGGTGGCCTTCACCTCGGCCAACGCCGTCGATGCCCTCTTCGCCCACCTGGCCGACGCCCGGGCCCTGGGTGAGACCCGCGTGGCGGCGGTGGGGACGGCGACCGCAGCTGCGCTGGCCACCCATGGCGTGGCGGCCGACCTCGTCCCCGGGAGGGCGGTGGCCGAGGCCCTGGCCGACGCCTTTCCGATGGCCGGCCGTTGCCCGGCCGGGCGGGTGCTGCTGCCCCAGGCCGCCGCCGCCCGTCCCGCCCTGGAGGACGGCCTGACAGCCAAGGAGTGGCTGGTCGACGCGGTGGAGGCCTATCGCACCCTGCCCACCACGCCCGACGCCGAGGCGCTGGCCGCAGCGGGAGCAGCCGACGCCATTGCCTTCACCTCGGCATCGACGGTCGACAACTACCTCGACACCGCCGGGCTCCCGGCGGTGCCCCCGGTCGTGGCCTGCATCGGTCCCGTCACCGCCGACCGGGCTCGCGAGCGTGGGGTGGACGTGTCGGCCGTGGCCGAGGAGGCTTCCGTCGACTCGCTGGTCGAGGCCCTGGCCGGCTGCTTTCAGTCCTAGCATCGACGTCCATGGGCTACCCGGCACGGCGCATGCGCAGGTTGCGGCGCACGCCCGCCTTGCGGCGCCTGGTGGCGGAGACCCGGCTGTCGGCCGACGACCTGGTGGCTCCCCTGTTCGTGCGGGAGGGCATCCGCGAACCGGAGCCGGTGGCATCGATGCCCGGTGTCGTCCAGCACACGCGCCAGTCGCTGCGCAAGGAGGTGCTGGCCCTCGCCGACCTGGGCATTCCCGGGGTCATCCTGTTCGGCGTCCCCGAGCGGCGCGACGCCGAGGGCTCGGGGGCCTGGGACCCCGACGGCATCGTGCAGCTGGCGCTGGCCGACCTGCGCGACGACGTCGGTGACTCGCTGGTGGTCATGGCCGACCTGTGTCTCGACGAGTACACCGTCCACGGCCACTGCGGCATCCTGGCCGGCGACGGCAGCGTCGACAACGACGCCACCCTCGAGCGTTACGCCCTGGTGGCGGTGGCCCAGGCGGCCGCCGGGGCCGGCGTGGTGGCGCCGTCGGGGATGATGGACGGCCAGGTGGCAGCCATCCGTGCCGCCCTCGACGGCGCCGGCCACACCGACACGGCCATCCTCGCCTACGCGGCCAAGTTCGCCTCGGCTCTGTACGGCCCGTTCCGTGACGCCGTCGACGTCACCATCGCCGGCGGTGGCGACCGCCGGGCCTATCAGGCCGACAGCGCCAACCGCCGGGAGGCCCTGGCCGAGGTGGCCCTCGACGTGGCCGAGGGCGCCGACATGGTCATGGTGAAACCGGCCCTGGCCTACCTGGACGTGATCGCCGCCGTCCGCCGGCGCACCGACGTGCCCGTCGCCGCCTACCACGTGTCGGGCGAGTACTCCATGGTCGCCGCCGCCGCCGAGCGGGGCTGGATCGACGGCCCCGCCGTGGCCCTCGAGCACATCAGCGCCGTCAAGCGGGCCGGCGCCGACGTGATCCTCACCTACTTCGCCCGGGCCCTCGCGGAAGCCGGGCTCGGTTGAAGACCCCCTCCCCTCGTTCCGGTCACGTTTGGGGTGGTCCTGGCCTACCGAAACGTGACCAGAACAGATGACGACCAATGCCGAGCTGTTCGCCCGGGCCCGGAACGTGATCCCCGGGGGGGTGGACTCGCCGGTGCGGGCGTTCACCCGGGTCGGGGGCAACCCCTACTTTGTGGCCCGGGCCGAGGGTGCCTACGTGTGGGACGTGGAGGGGCGGCGCTACACCGACTACGTGCAGTCGTGGGGGGCGTCGATCCTCGGCCACGCCCACCCGGCGGTGGTGGAGGCGGTGCGGCGCGCCGCCGCCGCCGGCACGTCGTTCGGCGCCCCCACCGAGGCCGAGGTGCTGCTGGCCGAGGCCATCAGGGCCCGGGTGCCGTCGTGCCAGCGGGTGCGGCTGGTCTCCAGCGGCACCGAGGCGGCCATGACCGCGGTGCGGGTGGCGCGGGGCTTCACCGGCCGCGACCGCATCGTGGTCTTCGCCGGCTGCTACCACGGCCACGCCGACACCCTGCTCGCCGCCGGCGGCAGCGGCATCGCCACCCTCGGGCTTCCCGGCTCGGCCGGTGTGCCCCCGGCGGCGGTGGCCGACACCTTGGTCGTGCCCTACAACCAGGTGCCCGAGGTGGGCGACGACGTCGCCGCCGTGGTGGTCGAGCCGGTGGCCGCCAACATGGGCCTGGTGGCGCCCGCCCCCGGCTTCCTCGAGGGCCTGCGGGCCGCCTGTGACCGGGCCGGGGCGCTGCTGGTGTTCGACGAGGTCATCACCGGCTTCCGTCTCGGCCCCGGCGGGGCCCAGGACGTGTTCGGGGTCACCCCCGACCTCACCTGCCTGGGCAAGGTCGTCGGCGGAGGCCTGCCCCTGGCCGCCCTGGGTGGTCGGGCCGACGTGATGGACGTGCTCGCCCCCGACGGTCCCGTCTACCAGGCCGGCACCCTTGCCGGGAACCCCCTCGCGACCGCCGCCGGGCTGGCCGTGCTCGACGCCCTCGACGACGGGTGCTACACCCGGCTGGCCGGGCGGGCGGCCCAGCTGGGCGGCTGGCTCACCGACGTCATCACCGAGGCGGGCCTGGCGGTGGCGGTGCCGGTCGTCGGAACCCTCATGGGGCTGTTCTTCGCCGACGCCGCCCCCACCGACTACGACGAGTCCAAGGCGGCCGACGGCGCCACCTACGCCGCCTTCTTCCACCAGATGCTCGACCGCAACGTGGCCCTGGCCCCCAGCCCCTTCGAGACCCTGTTCCCCAGCCTGGCCCATTCCAAGGACGACCTGGAGCGCACCGCCGACCTGGCGGCAGCCGCCGCCCGCGCCGTCGCCGCCGGCCGGGCCTGAGCGCCGAGGCCGGTTCTGGTCAGGTCTGAGGCCCCCAGGGGGACCTAAAATCTGACCAGGACGAGAGAGGGGAGCCACGATGCCCCAGCAGGCGTGGACCAAGAAACGTGAGCGTCAGTACACCCACATCAAGGAGGGACTCGAGGACAAGGGTCGCTCCGAGGATGTGGCCACCGAGATCGCCGCTCGCACCGTCAACAAGGAGCGCGCCCGCACGGGCGAGGCCAAGACGGCCAGCCGCACATCGACCGACGACATCTCCTCCGGTCGTCGTGGCGGCCTCCGCTCCCACCGGGGGCCGGGCGGGCGCACCAAGGCCCAGCTCTACGCCGAGGCCAAGAAGAAGGGCATCGACGGTCGCTCGAAGATGACCAAGGCGCAGCTCGAGAAGGCCGTGGGACGAACCTGAGAAGGGGCGCGTAGGCTTGCGCCATCGTGGTCGAGCGAGCCGAGATCGTCAGTGATCTCCTGCGGAGGGCGTCGCTGACCCCACCGGACCTGCTGGCGGCCGACATCGCCGCCGCCCTCCAGGACTGCGGTGGCCATCACCTCGTGCTCTACGTCGTCGACTACGAGCAGGAGAGCCTGCAGCCCGTGGCTCTGGGCACCGAGCTCATGGCCGACGCGCCCAAAGGTGTGCGGGTGGAATCGACTATGGCGGGTAAGGCCTTCCAGACCCAGCAGGTGCTGTCGGCATCCGTCGACGACGGCTGGCGGGTCTGGGTGCCGGTGCGCGAGCGGGCCGAGCGTCTCGGTGTGCTGGAACTGGGCTTTGCCGCCATCGACGAGGAGCTGCTCAGCCTGGCCGCCGACCTGGGCCTGCTGGTGGGCCACCTCATCCACTCGGCGGGGCGCTACACCGACCTCATCGAGCTACGGCGGCGGCTGCGACCCATGAACCTGGCCGCCGAGATGCAGTGGGACATGCTCCTGCCGCCCCTCGGTTTCACCTCACCCGACCTGTCGATCGCCGGCCTGCTCGAACCGGCCTACCTGGTGGCCGGCGACGCCTTCGACTTCTCCCTCAACGGCGACATCTTGGACTTCGCCATCCTCGACGCCATGGGCCACGGCATCAGCTCCACCCTGGCCAGCACCCTGGCCCTCGGGGCCTTCCGCTTCGGACGACGCCGCCGCCTGGAGCTGACGGTGATGGCCGGCCTGATCGACGACGCCCTGACCGAGCGCTTCGACGGCGAGGAGTTCGTGACCGGCCACATCGCCCAGCTCGACGTGGGCACCGGACGCCTCCGCTGGGTCAACGCCGGCCACCCCCTGCCCCTTCTCATCCGGGGCACCAAGGTGGTGGCCGAGCTGCCGTGCGCCCCCTGCCTGCCCTTCGGCCTGGGGATCGACATCACCGAGGTGGGCGACTGCCAGCTCCAGCCCGGGGACCAGTTGCTCTTCTACTCCGACGGCGTCACCGAGGCCCACCCCACCGGGGGGCCCCAGTACGGCATCGACAACCTGCGCAGCGCGGTGGAGCAGTACATCGGCGCCGGCCTGGTGGCCCCCGAGCTCCTCCGCCGCCTGGCGCGAGACCTCCGCACTCACCGTGGCTCCGAGCTGGCCGACGACGCCACCCTCGTCTTCCTGCAGTGGCAACCGGGGAGATGACCAGGTCGTGGCGGCCCCGGCGGGTCGCCGCCGTCATCGGGGCCGGCGCGGGCGCCGGCGGCCTCGCGCTCTACGGCGTCCAGGCCGCTCGCTACCGGCACTCGGTGGGACGCCGCTTCGACGTGGCCGACGTTCCCGAGCCGGGCAGCCCCGAGTTCTCGCGGCTGCTGGAGGCGCTCACCGCCGCCCCCCGGCGCCCCGGGAACCGGGTGAAGGTGATGCGCAACGGGGAGACCCTGACGGAGATGCTCGAGGCCATCTCGTCGGCCAAGACCACGATCGACCTGTCCTCCTACATCTACTGGCCCGGCGCCATCGCCGACGACTTTACCGATGCTCTCGTCGAACGGGCGGGGGCGGGCGTCGACGTCAACATGGTCGTCGACGCCTACGGGTCGGCCAGGCTGAACGGCAACGGTGACCACCTCGACCGTCTCTCCGACGCCGGGGTGACGGTGGCCATGTTCCGCCCGCCGCGGTGGTACACGCTCGACAAGGTCAACAACCGCATGCACCGGCGGCTCCTGATCGTTGACGGCACCGTCGGCTTCGCCGGCGGGGTCGGTGTCGCCGACGTCTGGACCGGCGACGCCGGGGATCCCGAGCACTGGCGGGAGACGCACCTGCGCATCGAGGGCCCCTCGGTGCTCGACGTCTTCGGCGCCTTCGCCGAGAACTGGATCGAGGCGACCGGTGAGGTCCCCGGTCCTGCCCACGTCCCCGACCCCCACCATGGCTTCGACGACGGCGTGGCCGTGCAGGTGACCCGGGGTACGCCGACCGGGGGCCCCACGGGCACGACCCAGCTGTTCTTCATGGCCATCGCCGGAGCCCGACGCCGGCTGTGGTTCACCACCGCCTACTTCGCACCTGATCCCGCCTTCGAAGACGTGCTGTGCGCCGCCGCCGGCCGTGGCGTCGACGTGCGGATCCTGGTGAACGGCCAGCAGGTCGACAAAGAGGTGGCCCGCCAGGCCGGGCAGCGGTCCTACGCCAAGCTGGCCGAGGCCGGTGTCCGCGTCCACGAGTACGACCGGACGATGTTGCACGCCAAGGTCATGCTGGTCGATGACGAGTGGGCCAACATCGGCTCGAGCAACTTCGACAGCCGGTCGTTCGACCACGACCTGGAGGTCAACGTGTCGCTGGTCGACCGGGACATCGTGTCAAAGCTGGAGGCCGACTTCCTCGACGACATCGAGTCTTCGTCGGAGTTCGATCTCGAGCTCTGGCGCCGGCGGCCCCTGCACAAGCGGGCCGTCGAGGCCGTCGCCGGCCTCACCCGCCAGTCGCTCTGAGCGGCAGGGCGGTCCTCAGGAGAGGGTGACGACGTCGCCGGCGTCGTGCACCTGGCGACCGGAGGCACCGAGGGCGGCCACCAGGTCGGGCTTCCACTTGTCGAACTTCACCCCGAGCTTGAGGGCCGTGCCGTCGGCGGCGACGACCTCCAGGATGTTCTTGTTGAGACCCTGCTTTGCCTTGCGGATCTCGCTGATCTGATCGAGGGCGATCGTCGTCACCCCCTTTGCGCCCTCCTGCTCCTTCTTGGCGGCGCGCTTCTTGGCCGCCCCGCTGGCGATCATCGAGCCGAGGGCGCCGCCCGCGGCACCCGCGGCGAGGGCGTTCGACGCCACGTGACTGAGCCGGTCCGGGTACAGCAGAAGGGTCCCGGCCTGGTTCTTGAGGCCGCCCCGTATCACGAAGGCCGTCTGGGATCGAAGGGGTTCATCGGGCACGACATCACCTCATCGCCTGTCTGGCCGGAAGGCTACCCTCAGGCCCAGCCACCCGCTCAGAGGGCCGGTTCAGGCCCAGCCCAGCTCGACCAGGCGGTCGTCGTCGATGCCGAAGTGGTGGGCCACCTCGTGCACCACCGTCTGGCGGACCTGGGCCACCACCTGCTCCTCGCTGGCGCAGATCCGGCAGATGGGCCCACGGAAGATGGTGATGCGGTCGGGCATCACCATGCCGGCGTAGCCGGCGTCACGGCGGGTGAGGGGAACTCCCTCGTAGAGGCCGAGCAGGTTGGGACGGGCCTGTTCCTCCACCCGCACCCAGACGTTGTCCATCATCGCCCCGAGGGCGGGGGGGATGCTGTCGAGGGCGTCGGCCACCAGCTGTTCGAACCGGGCGGGGGCGACGTCGATCACCTGGTGAGGACTGGTGCCCCCGGTGCTCCCGGCAGCCCCGAGCGGTCGGGCACCACCCGGGCGATGGCGGCCACTGCCCGGTAGGCGGCCTCGGCGGGCCCCAGCTCGTCGGGCCGGAGGAGGTTGGCCATGATGCGTAGGACCCACTCCATCAGGGTGCGGGAGTGCATCCCCGTGCCCACCATGGCTCGCATGAGGGCAGGGCGGCCGATGATGCGCACGAACGCCCGGGCCACCTTGAAGTAGAGGGCGTACTCGTCCTGCACCCGCTGGGCGTAGGCGGTCAGGTCGGCGTCGTCTCCGAGGGTCAGGGCGTCGTGGAGGGCCTCGGCGGCGTAGCGCCCGGTCTCGTAGGCGTAGGCGATGCCCTCGCCGTTGAAGGGGTTGATGGCGCCCATGGCGTCGCCGGTGGTCAGCCAGCCGGGCCCAGTGGAGGGGCCGACGGCCAGGCCCATGGGGAGTCGGCCGCCAGTGGGGGGCCCGCACGACGTCTCCGGGCGGATGTCCCACGACTTGGGCGCCCATCCCACGAAGGCCTCCATCAACTTGGTGGTGTTGACCGACTTCCACTCCGACGAGGTGGAGAGCAGCCCGACCCCCACGTTGACCCGGCCGTCGCCCACCGGGAAGATCCACCCGTACCCGGGCAGCACCTTGCCGGCCGGATTGCGGACGTCGAGGTGCGACTCGATCCACGGCTCGTCGTGGCGGGGTGAGGTGAAGTACCCCCGGATGGCCATGCCCTGCGGCCATGCCTTGTTGCGGGTGGTGCCCAGGGCCCGGCCGAACCGAGACAGCGACCCGTCGGCGACCACCGTGTAGCGCGCCCGCACCTCGGTGACGGTGGGCTCGCCGCCTCCCTCGGGCTTGCGGCGCACGAGGGCCCCGCACACCCGGCCGTCCTCGGTGAGTGGCTCGACCGCCTCGGCCCCCTCCCACAGGGTGGCGCCCACCTTGGCCGCCCGCTCGGCGACCAGCTGGTCGAGGTCGTGGCGCGTGACGACGTAGCCGTGGCGGGGGAAGCCGGGGGTGGCGGGCCATTCCAGCTCGAGGGTGCGGCCGAAGGCGATGGACCGCAGGCCGACGAACCGGTGGTAGCGGGTCAGGGCGTCGGTGAGGCCCATGTCATCGAGCTGCTTGACGGCCCGGGGCGTGAGGCCGTCACCGCAGGTCTTCTCCCTGGGAAAGGTCTTCTTCTCCACCACGACCACGTCGTGGCCGGCCTCGGCCAGCCAGTGGGCACAGGCTGCTCCCGAGGGCCCGCCGCCGACGACCAGGACCTCGTGGGCCCGGTTGTCGGGCGCGGCGGAGTCGGGCGTGGGGGCTACAGCTGGTCCCGCTCGTAGGTGACGACGGCTTTGATCTCGGCGTCGGTGAGCTGGCCCTTGAAGGCAGGCATGCCTCCGGACTTGGCGATGTGGGCACCGCCAGGGCGGTTGGGGTCGCCGTAGGGCTGGCCCTTCTTCGGGGCCGAGCCGGTCTCGACCCAGGCGATGTGGTCGGCCTCGGTCGGGAACGTGAGCTTGGCCTCGCCGCCGGCCAGGGCCGGCCCGACCCCGCCCTCGCCCTTGGCGCCGTGGCACCCGACGCATCCCGCCTTGGCGTAGACGGCGGACCCGACGGGTGCGGCGTTGGCGTTGCCCGTGGTGCCGAAGGCGCCCAGGTAGACGATGGCCCACAGGGGCAGGGCGGCCAGCACCGGGTACATCCACACGGGGATGCCGCTCTTCGGCCCCTTCTGGGGCAGATAGGTGGGCAGCTCCTCGACGGGCGTGGCCGCCGCCGCCGGAGCCGCCGCGGGCTCGGGCGCGGGCGTCCCGGGGGCGGCCGGCTCCGTGCCCGATGCCTCCGCAGGTGTCGGGGCAGACGCGGGCCCGTCGGCGGCCGACGAGCCCTCGGGCAACAGGCCCAGGGCCTCGCGGCGCTCCTTGGATCGACGAAGCAGGTAATCGGGGACCTCGGTCACAGCGCTCCTCTCTGTCCGCTGAATGTAGGCCGCGCCCGCACCCAAAGGCCAGGCGCGGTGGTACCGCGGGCCCGGCCGGGAGGGGTTCCCGCCCCGCCCAGCATGTAGTACGGCTCGCGATGTGCCGATTCGGGGAGGGTCGTGCTAGAACCCGAGCGGTCGAACCGCCGTGGCCCGAGTAGAATGTGATCCATTTCACGAGGGCGATTGACGAAGGAGGTGCCGGGTGGTCGCGCTGGTGGTCTCCATACTCATCCTTGTTGGCGGCATCGCCCTCGGCATGGCCGTCGGCCGTCGCCGACCCATCGGCACGCCCGTCACCTGGGGCGAGGCCTTCGTCGCCGGGGTCTTCGTGTTCGGCCTCATGCTGGTCGCCTACGGCGTCATCCCCAACCAGTGGCTCAAGTACTCCGACAACGAGCTGCTCTGGCGCTCCGACAAGCTGCTCCTCGCCATCTCGGGCAACGGCCTGGTGATGGGGCAGAAGGCCAAGACGGCGGTCGGCACCGGCCGGGTGATCATCACCTACCAGGCCGTGCGCGACCTCATCGCCGCCGGCTTCTACATCGTGTTCCTCGGGCTCCAGGTGGCGCTGTGGTCGAGGTGGCAGAAGCGTGGCCGCGTGACCGACACGGCCGGGGCCGCCGGCGGAGAGGTCACCTCCCGATTCGGCCGCCCGGTAATCAGGAAGGCTTGAGGCGAGTGAGCGCAGCGAGCGAGCCGGGGCCCGAGCGGCCCCCTGAGCGGAAGATCTAACTCCCATGGCCAAGAACGACGCCAACCCGCCCATGCCGGCCTTCACCGGCGACTACGTCCTCCAGGAGGTGGGCACCGACTACCTCTCCAAGGCGGTCAAGCCCAAGCAGTTCCTCCACATCGACCAGTCCGAGTGCATCATGTGCGAGGGCTGTGTCGACATCTGTCCGTGGAAGTGCATCCACATGCTCTCCACTGAGACGATCGCCGACGCCGTCGGCACCGAGCAGCCCGGCACCGACCCCGACGACAAGATCGTCTTCATCGTCGACGAGGACGTGTGCACCCGATGTGGCCTGTGCGTCGACCGCTGCCCCACGGGCGTCATCGTGATGGGCAAGGCGGGCGTGGCGGCCAAGGACGGCGACCCCCACGGGCGTGACGAGAAGCACGGCTTCGCCTACGGGATGCGTTTCTAGACAGTGGCTCGTCGAATGAACGGGAACGGGAACGGGAACGGCCACAAGCGGCCGAGCGAACGCCTGCTCGAAGTGGGCGACAAGATGCGCAGCTCGCAGGCCTGGACCTCGATCTTCCGGCCCGGCTCCATCTTCCGCAAGGGCTACACGGACAGCCCCAGGAACCGCTCCTACGTCATCATGAACAGCCTGCTGTACCACCTCCACCCGGTGAAGGTGAAGCGGCACGCGGTGAAGGTGAGCTACACGCTGTGCCTCGGCGGGCTGTCGTTCTTCCTGTTCATCATCCTCACCGTCACCGGCATCTTCCTGATGTTCTTCTACCGACCGACGTCGGTGCAGGCGTGGAACGACATCCGCACGCTGGAGACGTCGGTCACCTTCGGCCTACTCGTCCGGAACATGCACAGGTGGGCGGCGCACCTCATGGTGATCTCCGTCTTCCTGCACATGTCGCGGGTCTTCTACCACGGGGCCTACAAGCCGCCGCGGGAGTTCAACTGGGTCATCGGCGTGGTCCTGCTCACCCTCACCCTGCTGCTGTCGTTCACCGGCTACCTGCTGCCCTGGGACCAGCTGGCGCTGTGGGCGGTGACGGTGGGCACCAACATGATGGGGTACACACCGGTCTTCGGCTCCCAGGTCAAATTCGTGCTCCTGGGGGGAGCGGAGATCGGCACCGACACCCTGCTCCGATGGTACGTGCTGCACGTGCTGATGCTCCCGTTCGTCATCGTCATCTTCATGGCCATCCACTTCTGGAGAGTCCGCAAGGACGGCGGCCTCTCCGGGCCCCTGTAGGAGGGAGGTCGGTTGACCGAGGTACCCGAGCACCTCCTGCGTCGCTCACGCGAGCGGCGGGCCGCGCTCGGCCTCTCCGTCCCCGGCGAGGCTGCGCCGTCCGGCGAGGACACCCCACCGCCCGCCGACGACGGCGAGAAGATCCCGGCCCACCTGCTGGCCCGCAGCCAGCAGGCCGCTGCCGCGGCCGGCGCCGCCACCACGGCGGGCCCCGCCACCGCGGCGGCGGCCACCGCCGTGGCCACCGCCCCACCGCCGGTTGCGAAGGGGCCGGAGGGCCACACCCAACGCCTCCTGACCGTCGTCAAGGCGGGGTCCATCCAGGACGTGCGGGCCACGCCCACCGACAAGGTCCACGTGTGGCCCCACCTCCTCATCGGCGAGTTCGTGGCGTGCATGGCCATGAGCGCCTTCCTGCTCGTCTTCTCGGCGCTGGTCAACGCCCCCCTGCTGGCGTCGGCCAACTACAACTTCACGCCCAACCCGTCCAAGGCGCCCTGGTACTTCCTCGGGCTGCAGGAGCTGCTCACGATGTTCCACCCCATGGTGGCGGGCGTCACCATCCCCGGCATCGGCATCTTCGCCCTCATGCTGGCCCCGTTCAGCGACCGCAACCCGAGCATCAAGCCCGAGGACCGCAAGTTCGCCATCGCCCTGTTCACCCTGTTCATCATGTTCTGGGCCGTGCTGGTG
>JBBWZS010000052.1:0-10135 GCA_039649175.1 Acidimicrobiaceae bacterium | reverse complement strand
CGGCTTCGGCGTAGCGACCCTCCAGGAACTTGGCATCGCCCTCGATGAGGGCGGTGAAGGCGTCGACCTCCTCCTCGCGGTCGGCGTCGTCGAGCGCCTGTTCCTTGTCGCCGAAGTTGAACCACTGATCGGTGAGGGCGTGGTCGAGCTCGTGGGCCAGGGTGACCTTGGTCGCCCCGTCGACATCACCGTTGCCGCTGGCGGTGTCGCCCACCACCAGCTCTTTGGTCTTGGGGTCGTAGAACCCGAGAACCAGCCCGGAGTACAGGTCATCGATGGTCTTGGTGTAGTCGAGGTCACCCGGGATCAGGTGCAGGATCTTGTACGTGTCGCCGTCGCCGTCCATGCGATCCGGCCGGCGATCACGCTGTATGGCACTGCGTACCCGGGCGGCCAACTCGTCCTTCGACACCACGTCGACCTTCAGCGGCGACTTCCACGCCAGGCCGCGCAGCTCGGCGACCTGGGCCTTGATCGTGGTGATGTAGGCGGGCTCGCCCGACGAGGAAGCCGGGAGGGCCGTCGTGGACGTGGACATGGCCGGTGGCGCCGGGGCGGCGGACCCGGCGGGTCGGGCCTTGGTGGTGGAGCCGTCCGAGCGGCGGACGGCCACGGTCACCAGCCCGGCGGCCAGGACAACGAGGGCGAGCACCCCGCAGGCAGGCACGAAGAAGCGGTGCGCCGAGGGTCTGGTGTCGTGGGGGCTGGTCAACGGTTCTCCAACGGCAAGCTACATGGCGCCGGTTCCCCGGCTGCATCGCCTCGCCGCTCCGCCGCTCACTCCTCCAGGCAGGACCGCAGGTGACCGACGAGGCCGTCGACCGGCACCCGCTCCTGCTCGAGCGTGTCGCGGTCGCGGATGGTGACGGCCCGGTCGTCGAGGGTCTCGAAGTCGACGGTGACGCAGAACGGCGTGCCCGCCTCGTCCTGGCGGCGGTACCGCTTGCCGATCGACTGGGTCTCGTCGTAGTCGCACATGAAATGCGGTTGCAGGCGCTTCAAAACGTCGCGGGCAGTGGGGACGAGCGTGTCCTTCTTGGACAGGGGCAGCACCGCCACCTTGATGGGAGCCAACCGACGGTGGAGGCGCAGCACGGTGCGGACCTCACCGCCGGCGTCGTCCTCGTCGTAGGCGGCCAGGAGGAAGGCCATCATCGAGCGGCCCACGCCCGCCGCCGGCTCGATGACGTGGGGCACGTAGCGCTCGTTCGACGCCTGATCGAAGTACTCGAGGCGCGTGCCGGAGAAGGTGGCGTGCTGGGTGAGGTCGTAGTCGCCCCGGTTGGCGATGCCCTCCAGCTCGCCCCAGCCCCACGGGTAGGCGAACTCCACGTCGGCGGTGCCGGTGGAGTAGTGCGACAGCTCCTCGGCCTCGTGGGGCCGCAGCCGGAGCTGGTCGGCCGGGATCCCGAGGTCGGTGTACCAGCGCAGGCGCTCGGCGCACCAGTACTCGAACCACTTGGTGCCCTGGTCGGGCGGCACGAAGAACTCCATCTCCATCTGCTCGAACTCGCGGGTGCGGAAGATGAAGTTGCCGGGCGTGATCTCGTTGCGGAACGACTTGCCCTGCTGGGCGATGCCGAACGGCGGCTTCTTGCGACTCGTCTGGAGCACGTTGAGGAAGTTGACGAAGATGCCCTGGGCCGTCTCCGGGCGCAGGTAGGCCACGGCGCCTTCGTCCTCGACGGGGCCCACGTGGGTCTTGAACATCAGGTGGAACGGACGCGCCTCGGTGAGGTCGTGCGACCCGCAGTTGGGGCAGGCGGGGCCGGCATCGCCATCGGGGTCGGGGAGCTGGTCGGCCCGCCAACGCTCCTTGCAATTGCGGCAGTCGACGAGGGGATCGGAGAAGGTGGCCAGGTGGCCCGACGCCTCCCACACCTTGGGGGCCATGAGGACGGCGGCGTCGAGGCCCACGATGTCGTCGCGCTCCTGCACCATCGCCCGCCACCACGCCTCCATGACGTTTCGCTTGAGCAACACGCCGAGAGGCCCGTAGTCCCAGGTCGAGCGGAAGCCGCCGTAGATCTCACTGGAGGGGAACACGAACCCGCGGCGCTTGCACAGGTTCACCACCTGCTCGGTGCGGTCGGCCATGCGTCGGAGCGTAGCGGGACGGGCCCGCCGGCCCGGACGGCGCAGCCGGCCCGGACGGCGCAGCCGGCCCGGACGGCGCAGCCGGCCAGGAGGCAGTGACGGGCCGACACCCTGCCCGGCCTCGGGGGCGCGAGGCTTCCGCCCATGCGAACCCGCGTGCTGGTCGGCGCCGGCATCGTCGTCACCGTGGCGGTGGTGGTCGGGCTGGCGGTGACCCTCGCCAGCGGGGGCGGCAAGAGGCCGGCCCCACCGGCTCCGGCAGCTGGGCGGCCGCTCACCATCGGCCTCTGGGGCGACGTCCCCTACACGGCGGCGGACCAGGCCGGCCTGCCCGCGACCATCGCGTCCATGAACGCCGCCAACCTCGACTTCTCGGTCTTCGACGGCGACTTCAAAGACGACGGGCCCTGCGAAGACGGCGTGTACACCTCGGCCATCGACCGTTTCAACCAACTCGACGCGCCGGCGGTCTATGTGGTGGGAGACAACGAGTGGACCGATTGCAGTGGCGGCGGTCGCACTGTCCACAACGAACGCCTGGCCCACCTGCGCCGGGTCATGTTCGCCGGGCCCGACAGCTTCGGCCGGCGCACCATGGCCCTCGATCACCAGAGCGCCGACTACCCGGAGAACACCCGCTGGCGCATGGGTGACGTGGTGTTCGTGGGCGTCCATGTGGTGGGCAACAACGACAACCACGCCGACCCCGTGGAGTCCGGCGCGCGCGATGCCGCCGACCGGGCCTGGCTGCGCGACTCGTTCGACCTGGCGACCCGCACCAAGGCCGTCGGGGTGATGGTGATCACCCAGGCC
The DNA here is from genome assembly GCA_039649175.1 of Acidimicrobiaceae bacterium. GTDB lineage: Bacteria > Actinomycetota > Acidimicrobiia > Acidimicrobiales > AC-14 > DATAQC01. The sequence goes on along the minus strand of JBBWZS010000052.1, from coordinate 7,225 downwards.
GACCCGTCCTTCGAGCTGGTGAGGCCGGCCGACCGGGTGGCCGGCCAGGTGGACGGTCTCGACTGGTTCCTGGATGCCCTCCGCCAAGAGACGGCCCGCTTCGCCAAGCCCGTGGCCCTCGTGCACGGCGACGGCCACCGCTACCGCCTCGACCACCCCCTGCTCGACGCCACCGGCACACCGGTGCCGAACCTGGTCCGGCTGGAGACGTTCGGCACACCCTCGTTGTCATGGGTCGAGGCCACCGTCGACCCTCGCGACCCCCGGGTGTTCCGCTTCGACATCCGCCGGGTGGGATGACGACGGTGCCCGGGCGCGGCCGACGGCCCGCGACCGCAGGGTCTCCAGGCCCATCGCCGCGCTCAGGACGATCAGGCCTCCCACGCCGTCGAGCCAGTAGTGGTTGGCGGTGACCATCACCGTCAACAGGGTGAGGAACGGGTAGGCCACCAGCGCCGCCTTGGTCCACCGCCGGCGCAGCACCGGCAGCAGGGCCACGGCACACCACGTCGACCATCCGATGTGCAGGCTGGGCATGGCCGCGACCTGGTTGTCGTCCTTGAGGTTCCCCCGGTCGAAAGGGCCCATGCCCCCGATGCTGGCCGGTGTGTCGACGAAGTGGTAGGAGGCCGGCAGCAGGCGGGGCGGAGCGAGTGGCCAGAGGAGGAAGCCGGCGAAGGCCAGCACCAGCATGAAGCCGGCGCTGTTGCGCATGAAGGCGTAGCGGTCACGGTTGCGCGTCCACAGGATGACCAGGGCGACCACCGGGACCACGAAGTGCACGGTGCCGTAGTAGACGTCGAAGAACTGGATGGCCAGGTGCGACGAGAGGAACCACTGCTGCAGGGCCGCCTCCTGGAACAGGCCGAGGGCCCGCTCGATGCGCACCACCTGCAGGGCGTGGTGGAACGGCGACACCGTGGGCTCGGGGATGATGCCGCGCAGGCGCTCGAAGACCTCGTAGCAGACGAACATGGCGATGACTTCCTGCCACCACAGCCGGGGACCGAGCAGACCGCCGCGCCACCCCGGGGCCGCCGGCGCCGGCGCCGGCGCGGGCGTGGGCGTCGGGCCCTCCTTCGCCCGGGCCCTCACCAGCGGTTCAGGACCGTCACCGAACGGATGCGGCGCTCCAGGTGGTTCTCGAGTGACCGGGTGACGAGCCGGTCGACCTCGACGGTCGCCGGCCCGTCACCGTGGTTGAGGGCACGGGCCAGGTCGCCGGTGAGCACCCTGCGCATCAGGTCGACGGCCTCGAACGACACCGTCGGCGCCGAGGTGCGCTGGGCGCAGGCCGGGCACAGCACTCCCCCCTCGGCCAGGTCGAAGGCCATCGGACCGGCCGCCTGGATCTCGGTGGTGGGCGTGTCGCACCCGGCGCAGCCGTCGAGCACCGGATGGGCCCCCTCGCCGGCGAGGACCTTCAAGAAGAAGGCGGGCACCAGCAACGGCGAGTTGTGCACGGCCAGGGCCCGCAGGGCGCCCAGGAGCATCCGGTAGAGCCCCAGGTTGGCATGACGCTCCTGGGCGACCTGGTCGGCCACCTCGAGCAGGGCATTGGCCTTGGCCAGGCGGTCGAGGTCTTCCCGCACGGCCCGGAACTGCTCGATCGTCTCGACCTGGGTGACCACGTCGAGCTCGCGCCCCTCGTACAGCAGCAGAGCGACGTGGCTCAACGGCTCGAGGCGGCCACCGAAGCGGCTCTTGGTCTTGCGCACGCCCTTGGCGACGGCCCGCACCTTGCCCCGACCCCGGGTGAGCAACGTGACGATACGGTCGGCCTCGCCCAACCGCATGGTGCGAAGGACGACTCCCTCGTCGCGGTAGAGCCCCATGGTGGAGCCAGTATCGCCTGCCACCGCCTCCGCGTCGTGACACGGCGCGACACGGCGCGACACGGCGCGGCCCACCGGTCCGGTGCCTCAGGCCAGGGATCGCCGGGTTGCTTCCACGTCGAGGGCCATCTGGGCGACGAGCGCCTCGACGGAGTCGAAGCGCTCCTCACCGCGAAGCCGTTCGACGAAACGCACCCGGGCGCCCCGGCCGTAGAGGTCGCCGTGGAAGTCGAGCAGGTAGGCCTCGAGCACCGACAATTCGGCCTGGGCGTGAAAGGTGAGCCGCCGCCCCACGGAGATGGCCGCCGCCCGGGGACGGTCGTCGGTGTCGAGGTACCAGCCGGCATAGATGCCGTCGCCGGGGAGCAGGATCTGGGGGGGGACGGCCACGTTGGCCGTCGGGTAGCCCAGGTCGCGGCCCCGATGGTCGCCGTCGACCACGGTGCCGCGGACCTCGTAGTCGCGCCCGAGCAGCGTCCGGGCGCCTTCCACGTCGCCGGCCGCGACCAACCGCCGGACGGCCGTCGACGACACCGGGCCACCCGTTCCCGGGACCAGGCCCAGTCCGATGACGTCGAAGCCCAGATCGGCACCGAGGCGGCGGAGCAGGGCGACGTTGCCCTGCCGGCCCCGCCCGAAGTGGAAGTCCTCCCCCACCACCACGAGGCGGGCACCGAGCGTTCCGACCAGGAGGCGGCCCACGAACTCGCTGGCGTCCTCGGCTGCCCGGTCGGCGTCGAAAGTGACCATCACCGCCCAGTCGACCAGGCCGGTGGCGTCGAGCACCTCGAGCTTCTGGTCGACATCGGTGAGAAGGAGGGGGGCGGACTGGGGCCGCACGACGCTGGCGGGATGACGGTCGAAGGTGACCACCACGGTGGGCAGCCCGGCGGCGTCGCCCAGGCGGCGGGTCTCGGCCAGCACGGCCTGGTGGCCTCGGTGCACGCCGTCGAAGGCGCCGATGGTGAGAGCCGACCCGGCGGCCAGCTCGGGCACGTCGACCGGGTCGGTGAGGATCTCCATTCCGGGTTGAAGCTAGCGGGCCGCGAGTACCACCGAGGGCTTGGTCGTGCCGTCGGGGCGGCCCTCGTAGACGGCCAGCAGGTCACCGTCACCGTCGACCACCGCCCACGGGCCGTCACCCGCCACGGCCAGCGTGTCTCGCTGAAGGACGGCACCGTGGCCGACCGCCTCGGCGGTGGTGGCGTCGACGGTCACCCGGCCGAGATGGGCGACGGCCGCCACCGGCGCCAGCACGTGCCCGGGCCCCACCGCGTCGAGGGCGGTGGCCGCATCCGCGGTGAACGGGCCGATGGCGGTGCGGCGCAGGGCGCGCAGATGGGCCCCACCCCCCAAGGCTGATCCGAGGTCTGCTGCCAGGGTGCGCACGTAGGTGCCCGAGGAGCACTCGACGCGCATGGCGAAGACACCCGGTTCCGGCCCCGGCTCCACGTCGAAGCGGTGGACCACCACCGGGCGGGCCACCCGCTCCACCTCGGTGCCGTCCCGAGCCAGCTCGTACAGCCGGCGCCCGCCGACCTTCACCGCCGACACCATGGGCGGCACCTGCTCGATGGCGCCGGTCAGCGTGGCTGCCGCCTCGCGCACGTCGTCGAGGGTGACGCCGGCCATGTCGTGGGTGGCCACCGTCTCGCCGTCGGCGTCGAGGGTGGTCGTCTCGGTGCCCAGCACGACCTCGCCCTCGTAGGACTTGGGCAGGGCCACGACGAAGCGCAACAAGCGGGTGGCGGCACCCAGGCCGACGAGCAGCACACCCGTGGCCGAGGGGTCGAGGGTGCCCCCGTGGCCGACCTGGCGCTGGCCGAACACGCGCCGGCAGCGGGCGACGACGTCGTGGGACGTGATACCGGGCGGCTTGTCGACCACCACCAGCCCGTGGTGCGTCGCCGGCCGCGCCCTGCTCACGAAGGCAGGACCGGCGAGAGGTCGGTCAGGGGTAGATGGGGCAGAGGGCCCCGCCCGCAGGGGCGGGCGTGGTGTGAGACACCCGGGTGCCCGCCACCGGAAATCAGGGGGTTGCGGGGATGGCGGCCCGAATGGCGTCGAGCACCTCGGGCACCGAGCGGTCGGAGTTGAACCCGGCCGAGGCCTTGTGCCCGCCGCCGCCGAAGGTGGTGGCGATGGCGCCCACGTCGACGTCGGACGTGGCCCGCAGCGACACCCGGGTGCCGTCGGGAGCTTCTTTGAGCACGCACGAGACATCGGCCTCGGAGGTGCGCCGGACCAGGTCGATGAGACCCTCGGTCTCCTCCAGGGCCACGCCGTTGGCGGCCAGGTCGTCGGCGGTGACCCAGGTGGCGATGAAACGTCGATTGGCGTCGAGCTCGGCCCGGCCCAGGGCGGCGGCCACCAGGCGGAGATAGGCCAGGCGGTGCAGCTCGAACAGCTGGCGGCTGATCGACGCGATGGGCAGCCCGAACCCGGCCAGCTCGGCGGCCAGCTCGAACACCGCGGGGGTGGTGTTGTCGTACTGGAACCGGCCGGTGTCACAGATCAGGCCGGTGTAGAGGCAGATGGCCGAGTCACGGTCGAGAGACCACCCCAGGCGCTCGATCAGGTGGCGCACGATCACCACCGACGCGGCGGCGTCGGGGTCGATGAGGTCGATGGTGCCGTACCCGTCGTTGGTCGCGTGATGATCGATGACGATGAGCGTCTTGGCCGCCTTGGCGGCGACACCCAACCCACCCAGCCGCTCGAGGGAGCCGCAGTCGAAGGTGATCATCACCTCGGGTTCGGCAGGGAACCGGCTCGGTTCGGTGGCCAGGTCGAGGCCGGGGATGAACGAGTAGTGGGCGCCGGCCACGAACGGCTCGGGCCAGGAGGCGACCGACGGCACCCCGGCGGCCAGGGCGAGACGGTGGAGGGCCAACATGGAGCCCAGGGCGTCGCCGTCGGGGGTGATGTGGCAGGCCAGCGCCAGCGAGCCGGCAGACGAGATGGCCTCCACCGCCCGGTCCATGGGAGACGGCCCGGTGCCGTCGAGAGCCGTTCCCGAAGATCCGGTTCCGGATGGTTTCGTCGCCACCACCTCAGCCGCCCGCCCCAGGTCGGTCAGCTTGGTCATGTTGGGTCCCCTCCTGGCTCTGGAGGCCACGGATGACTTCTTCCACTCTAGTACCTACGGCTATAGCGGGGTCAGGCTGAAAGGTGAGCTCGGGCGTGCGCTTCAACCTGAGCTGGCGGCCCACAGCTTTTTGCAGGCCGACCCGGTGCTCGCCCAGGACGGCGACCACATCGGTGGGGTCGGTCGGGTCAGCGGCCGACAGCCCGGACAGGGCGGAGAACCACACCAGGGCCCGCCGGAAGTCGGGGTCGACCCGCACGCCGGTGATGGTGACGAGCTGGAGGCGTTCGTCGTCGATGAGGGCCAGCTCCTCGGCCACCACCTCCCGCAGCGCCTCGTTGACCCGGTCGACGCGGGACCATCCCTTGGTGGACATGGCGCGTGTCTAGTCCTCCTGGTCCCAGGTGGACCACCTGGTGGTGAAACCGGACACCTCGACGTCGGGCCGGCTCCAGACCCACCGCTCCACGGCCTCCACCACATCACTGACGTGCGCCGGTGAATCGGACACGACGGCGGCGCCGATCAGCGCCCGTTGCCACTTGTCGTGATAGCCCACCTCGGCCACCGTCAGCGAGAACCGCTGGCGCAGCCCTTCGACGATCGGCCTCACCGAGGCCCGCCGCTCCTTGAGGGAGCGACTGTGGGGGATGTGCAGCTCGAAGCGGACGACGGCCACGTGCATCAACGGGGCCTACGTGCGGGGGATCTCCCGCTCCTCGTAGGTCTCGATGATGTCGCCCTGCTTCAGGTCCTGGAAGTCGGACAGGCCGATGCCGCACTCGAAGCCGGTGGCCACCTCGCGCACATCGTCTTTGAAGCGCTTCAGCGACGTGATGGTGCCCGTCCAGATGACCACACCTTCACGCAGGAACCGCACCTTGGAACCGCGGGTGATGACCCCGTGGCGCACCTGGCAGCCCGCGACCCCGCCGATCCGGGGCACCCGGAACACCTCGCGTACCTCGGCCTCGCCGGTAACCACCTCTTCGAACTCGGGGGCGAGCAGGCCCACCATGGCCTTCTCCACGTCCTCGAGCACCTGGTAGATGATCTGGTAGGTGCGGATGTCGACGTCGGCCGTCTCCGCCAGCTCGCGGGCCTTGCGGTCGGGCCGGACGTTGAACCCGAAGATGGTGGCGTTGGACGCCGAGGCCAGCTGCACGTCGTTCTCGGTGATGCCGCCCACCGCCCGGTGGACGAACGACAGCCGCACCTCGTCGCGCTCGAGCTTGCGCAGGCTCTCGGTGAGGGCCTCGAGCGAGCCGTGCACGTCGGCCTTGACGATGAGGTTCAGCGTGGCCGTCTCGCCGCGCTGGATCTGCTCGAAGATGTCCTCCAGGCGCACGCCGGTGACACCGATGCCGGTGGCCGCCAGCGGACGAAGGTCGCGTGACCGGAATCGCTGGGCGCGCAGCTCGGCCACGATGCGGGCCGTCTTGTCGTCGGGCGCCACCCGGAAGTCGTCGCCGGCGCTGGGCACGATGTCGAGGCCGAGCACCTGCACGGGCGTGGAGGGAAGCGCCTCTTTGATGGGGTCGCCCTTGTCGTCGATGAGGGCCCTGACCCGTCCCCAGGCGGCACCGGCGACGATGGGGTCTCCCACCCGCAGGGTGCCACGCTGCACGAGCACGGTGGCCACCGGGCCCCGACCCACGTCGAGGTTGGCCTCGAGCACCACGCCCTGGGCGCGGGCCTCGGGGTTCGCCACCAGCTCCTCGACGTCGGTGACGACCAGCAGCTGGGCCAGCAGGTCGTCGACACCCAGGTTCTGGAGGGCGGAGACCTCGACCATGATCGTGTCGCCGCCCCACTCCTCGGGCACCAGGCCGTGGTCGGAGAGCTGCTGGCGCACGCGGACGGGATCGGCGTTGTCGCGGTCGATCTTGTTGATGGCCACGACGATGGGCACGTCGGCCGCCTTGGCGTGGTTGATGGCCTCGACCGTCTGGGGCATGACCCCGTCGTCGGCCGCCACCAGGAGCACCACGATGTCGGTGGCGTCGGCCCCGCGGGCACGCATGGCGGTGAACGCCTCGTGGCCGGGTGTGTCGAGGAAGGTGATGAGGCGCCCGTCCTTCTCGGTCTGGTAGGCGCCGATGTGCTGGGTGATGCCGCCGGCCTCGCCGGCGACCACGTTGGCCTCGCGGATGCGGTCGAGCAGCAGCGTCTTGCCGTGGTCGACGTGGCCCATCACGGTGATGACCGGAGGGCGGGGGCGGAGGTCGTCGTCGTCGTCGACGGCCTCGCCCAGCATGGCCTGGAGCTCGACCTCCTGCTCCTGGCCGGGCTCGACCAGCAG
>JBBWZS010000018.1:0-20529 GCA_039649175.1 Acidimicrobiaceae bacterium | reverse complement strand
CCGGTGGCCTCCAACCCCTCAGCGGGGCCCTTCGTCGCCGCCTACACCGGCGCCCGCTACGCCGAGCCCCCGAGCGACCTCGGGCCCCACGCCTATGACGCCGCCAACCTGCTGGTGGAACGCGGTGGCCAAGGTCCTGGTCGAGACCCAGGCGGTGCCGTGATCGGCGAGGCCGGTCAGCCCAGGCCGATGCGCCGGATCGCTTCTTCCGGCGGCACCACCATGCCCACGAGGAAGGGCCCGAACTCGGCGTAGACCGACGACGCCTCGTCGAAGCGCAGTTCGTGGACACACGCCTTGATGGCGGCGAGGTCGTCGGCGAACAGGGTGACGGCCCACTCCCAGTCGTCGAGGCCGGTGGACCCGGTGACCAGTTGCACGACCCGGCCGCTGAACTCACGGGCCTTCTTGCCGTGGCCGAACATGAGTCGCTCGCGCTCCTCGTAGGGCAGCGCGTACCAGTTGCCCACCGCGTCACGACGCTTGGACATCGGGTAGAAGCACACGACGGGCTTCCCGGCCGGCGGCAACCGTGGGTGCAGCCGGGGCTCGAGGCGCTCGGCGGGCATCCCCTTGGCGTACTCGGAGACCTCGGTGAGCGAGAGGTAGGAGGCGGTGAGGTCGAGGCCGGCGGCGATGAGCTCGGTCTGGAGCCGGTGCAGGCGCCACAGGTCGGGGCCCAGCGCCATGGTGGCCATGTCGGCCTTGTGGCCGAGGACCACGAAGGTGACCACCTGGTGGTCGTCGCCCTGGCAGGCCTTCACGGCGGCGGCGACGGCCTCGGCGTCGACGGACGGCCCGACACGCCAGAAAAGGTGCAGCACGGTCCAACCCTGCGAGGGGCTCACCGTTTCGACGTCTGCCACTACCGCTTCCTCACAGGGCAAGTCTACGCGGCAGCGATCGCGAGGACCGTGGGTGTCTAGTTGGGAGCGCCTGTCACCACTCGGGGCACCCCGGTCCAGGAGGATCCTGGCCCGGCAACAGGCGCGGAGATCTGAGGGAGCCGGACGACACGCAGGACGAGGTCGTCGCCCACGGTGCGGGGAAGGTCGTCGGGGGCAGGCCCAGCCGGCCCTTCCGGCGTCACCCGGTCGCCGGCGGTGCCGTACCAGGCCTCGGCGCCCAGGCCCTTGGCTGCCTGGCGCTCGGCGGCTGCCTGCCACACGTCGGGTGGGGGGCGACCGTCGGCGATGCGGGCGTCGATGATGTCCGCCGCCTCCTTGTCGAGGGCCGCCCTGGCCGCCTCCCGCTTCTTGCGCGCCGTCCCACCCATGTCGTGAACCGCCTGTCTGTCGAGGAACGTGAACGGAAACGTCGGCGGCTGAGCCCGCCCCAGCCGCCGGGAGCGGTCCCGCTGGCCGCTCCCAGGCAGTATCGCGCCCCCTCCCGAGGCCGACAATGAGTGCTGTGTGCAACTAGATGCGGGCCGACAAGGGGCGAGCGACGCTCTAGGAGATCGACAGGTAGCGCCTCAGGGTGCGCGGCGGCGGGCGCGCAGATCGTCGATGCGCTGCTCGGCCGTGCGGAGGTGTTCGACGGCTTCGCTCGCTGCCGCCTCGGCCGACGTTGCCGCCCGTCGGGCCTCGTCGGCGTAGCGGTGACGTTCCTCGACGCGGCTGCGCGCGTCCTCGAGGGCGCGCTGGCAGCGCATGAGGTCGGCCTCGGCGTCGTCCACCTCCCGTTCGGACTGCGCCGCCGCTTCAACCGCGTCTCGTGCGGCGGCCACCAGCGCCGCCGCCGACCGGCCCGCCTCGGCGACCGCCCCGGTGGCGGCGGAGAGCTGGCGGGCGAGATCGCCGGGCGGGGCTGCGGTCGGGGACTCGGGCGGGGCGGCGCCGTCCGCTTCGGCGGTCTCGTGGGCCTGAGGCCCGGAGGTGGCGGGGGGGACGTCGGCCATCCCCCAGGCGTCGTCGGCGCCCAGGTCGCCGAAGCCCGACGGTGGGTCCAGCCCCGTGGTGAGGCGGCCGCGGGAGACGTGGGCCGCGGCCTGAGGGTCGAGCGACGCCGCCTCGAGGGTGGCGGTGACCTCGGCCCGGTGGGCGGCGGCGCCTGAACCCCGCTGATCCAGGAGCGCGATGGCGGCATCGGCCAGGCGGGCCACTGCGTCACGGCGGGCATGTGCGGCGTGACGCAGGTCGGAAGGGTCTGCTCCCGCCAGCAGGTGGGACTGGGCCGTTCGCAGCACGTCGCCGAGGCGCAGCAGGTCGTCGAGGTCGGCGCGCTGGTGGCGAGCGAGCTGGTTGACGGCCCACGCTGCCGGGCTGGGCCGGCGCAGCGCCGCCACCTGTGCGGCCAGTCGCCGGTTTCCGGCCTTGCGCAGGCGGCGCACGACTTGGTTGCGGGCCGGGGTGAACTCGCCCGGGTCGAGCTCGTACAGCTCGTCGCTCACCTCGGCGAGATCAGCCCCGGGGTCGTCGTCGGTCGGAGCCGTCATTCAGGGAGAGGAGGCACCGTCTCGATCGTCGGGGTCGTCCCAGTCGACGAGCTCCGCGTGGCGCCGGTCGAGGTCGTCGTAGGCCCGCTGCAGATCCGACCGGGCGGCCCGCAGCGCCTCGGCCGGTGCCGGGGCGGGCGCCCACCGGCCCCTGATGGGGTCGGTCGCCACCAACGCCTCGAGCGCCTGGGAGGCGTTGCGCAGGCGCTGGTGGGCGCGGTGCAGCACCTCACGATCATCGCCTGACAGGGCTTCGGGCCTGCGCGGCCCATGGCCGTCTGGTGCTTCGACGCCTGGCACCCAGCCGACTGTAGGCGAGCCAGGCCGCGGGCCCCAGACGACGAGCACCTGCGTGCGACACGACGGGCTGCGTGCGACACGATGGGAATTGCGTCCACGCTGGCCTACCAGGCGTTGACGGGGGTCACTGCCTCCACGGGCCGGGCGGCGCGCTGGCGACGGAGGTCGATCTTCTCGATGCGCCGGGAGCAGCGGCGGGCCCAGCGGATGCACGGTCGCTCGACGAACACCAGCGACAACGTGGCCATGACGACCGACCCGACGGAGGTGATGGCCAGCATGGCCAGGAAGGCGCTGGTCGTGCCGGCGTAGCTGAACCCCAGGGTGACGAGGGCGAAGCCGATGATCAGGGTGTGCCACAGGTAGACCCCGTAGCTGATGTCACCGAGCCCGCGAGCGGCGCGGTTGGTGAAAGGGGACTGCGCCCGGCTCGGCGCCAGCAGGGTGGCGAGCACCAGCACGGCGAAGGCCAGGGCCACGGGCAGCGTCCTGGTCCAGTGGTCGTAGGCGCCGCCCGTCGCCGTCATGTCGCGGTGGCCGGCGGCCTGCATGGCCCACAGGATCGCCACGACGGCGGCGACCTGGGCCCCGACGGCGGCCCACGGCAGCCACTCCTTCTCGCTGTTGCGCCACCTCACGAACAGCCACGCCGCCGTCATCCCTGCGCCGAAGTGGGCGAGGAAGGTGGGGAACTGGGTCACCAGCACCAGGCGCAGCAGGTCGGGCGACGAGGTGCCCTTCAGCCAGCCCACGGAGAACGAGGCGTGGACGACCGACAGCTTCCACGCCACCGACGCCACCAGGGCGATGGCGAAGCCGACGAAGGGGTGGCGGTAGTACCAGGACGCGATCAGCGGCAGCACGACGTAGAACGTGGCTTCCAGCGTGAGGGTCCAGATCACTCCCAGGACGAGGAACCCTTCGGTGTACCCCCGTAACAGTCCCACGCTGTGTTGCAGGAACGTCAGGTGCAACAAGAAGGTGACGAGGCCGGTGTGTCCGTCCCAGGGGAGGTCGGTCCGGCTGACGTTCAACAGCGGCTGGAGGATGACGGCGGCGATCAACACCACGTAATAGGCGGGGATGATGCGGGCGGCCCGACGGATGCCGTAGGCGCGCACGTTGCCGAAGCGCCCGGCGGCCAGGACGGTGGGAAGGAACAACACGAACCCGCTGATGACGAAGAAGAAGTCGACCCCGACGTAGCCCGACTCCAACACGTTGCGTAGGGGGGTGTTGCCGAGCGGCGGCAGGCCCGCCCCGTTGAACACGTGGTACAGCACGACGGTCAGGGCGGCCAGGCCCCGGAACCCGTCGAGGGCGGGCACGATGACCCGCGGCACGGTGGCCGAGGTGACGGCCTCGGGCTCGCCGGTGGGTGGCGGCGTCGTCGGTGGGCCCGGGGTGGGCGTGTCCAGGGTGGGCGTGTCCAGGGCGGGCGTGTCCACGGGCGAGGTGGTCAGCGGGACGGGACCGGCAGCCGTCGCTTCACGTCACGCGCGCTGCGCAGTGACGCTTTCACCAGTGAACCGGTCTGGGGGAAGCGCTGCGACAGGCGGCTGAGGCGCCGGGCCACGGCCAGGCCGGCGCCGGCCACGCCTTCGAGCATCTGCTGGGTGGCCGCCACCTGGGACAGCGCCGCCGCCATCTCGTGGCCCAGCTGCTCGTAACGACCACGGACATCGGTGAGCATGGCCCTGACCACCTCGTACTGGGTCTTGCCGGCCATGAAGGCGAACTCCAGCTCGCGGTACTGCGTCTCGAGGCGCCTGTACTCGGCGTGGAGGAACGAGATCTGGTGGCGGAAGGCGCTGGACTCGGCCACGAACGCCTGGTTCAGGGCCCGGGTGGCGTCGAGCTCGTGCTGGGCCGACTGGGCCTGGCCCCGCGCTGCTTCGAGCTGGCGGGCCAGCTCGTAGGGGATGAAGTCGTCGAGGACGTTGGCGGGCACGGCCAGGGCGTCGATCAGGTCGGCGTCCTCGCCACGGACGTAGTAGCGGTTGAGGCCGTCGAAGGTGGCGAAGCGGTAGTCGGCGTCGAGCAGCACCGACTCCCACTGCTCGTGAGTGGGGATGGTGGTGCCCGGCTGGGTGGCTTCGACGACCACGACGCGAGGCCGCCAGCGGGACCAGTCGCCGCCCCGCAGGACGTGGCCCTCGTAGCCCTCGACGTCGATGGTGAGGAAGTCGATGGTGCCTTCGACGTGCTCCTCGCAGATGCGGGCCAGGGTGGTGACGGGAACCGTCCGCTCGACCAGGGGGATGCCCGACTCGATGTGGACCCCGGCCTGGTCCTGGTCGAAGGTGGACCAACCCGACTCGGGGGGCGACTCGTAGAAGGTGAGCTTGCCCTCCTCGTCGGAGACGCCGCTGTTGATGTTGACGTCGCGGGTGCGAAGGGCCGACAGCCGCTCGAAGGCGACGGCGGCGGGCTCCACGTTGATGCCGTGCCAGCCCAGGTCGTAGAAGTGGCGGGTGACGGAGTTGTAGGTGGGGTCGTAGGCGCCGATGTCGATGTAGAAGCCGGCGACGCCGCGAGGGAAGAGCCGGTCGAGCACCACGTCCTCGCGGTTCTGGGCGTAGGAGATCAGGCTCATCGTGGGCCCCCTTCAGCAGATGCCATGGCCGCGCCCGCCCAGGAGGCGACGGCGGCTCGCACGTCGTCGACCGGGTCGTCATGGAGTGCAGCCACGAGCTCGACGATGGCGGGGTGCCCGACGATCTCGGGACCGGCGCGCTGCAGGGCCCGGCCCATGTAGACGCGGTGGTTGTGGTTGGCGTGGGTGCCGTCGACCACGATGCGCGCCACCCGCTCCTCGAGACCGAGAGCCGGTTCCACCGGCCACCGGGTCAGCGAGGGCAGCTGCTTGACGGCCAGGTAGTCGACGAGGGTCTGCGGTTGGAAGTCGGCGGGATCGACGGGGATGAGGCGTCCCTGGTCGACCATGTAGCTGGTGTAGCCCAGCCCTTCGACGGTGGCGATGAGGTCTTCGGGTGTCGCCCCGTAGGGCCACAGCGTGTGGCCGTTGCACTCGTACAGCAGCGGTGGCGCCTGAGGGTGACCGAGCAGCTCGCTCATCCCGCTCAGCACCTGCAGCTCCCACCCCTCGACGTCCATCTTCACGAAGGACAGGGGGGACCACGAGAAGGCCCGGACGAGGTCGCTGATGGTGACGGCGGCGACGGTGGTCATGGTCCCCTCGGCGTCGGGATCGTCGCCCACCGACACCTGGCCCCACGGTCCGTGAGCGTGGAAACGCACCTCGCCGGGTGCGTCCGACGCCACCGCTTCCACCACGGTGAGGTTGGTGAAGCGGTTGCGGGCGGCGCTGGCCCTCAGCAGGGCGGCGTTCTCGGGGGACGCCTCGATGGCCAGCGACTGGGCGCCCACCGCCGCCGCCGCCAACGAGAAGGTGCCCACGTGGGCCCCGAGGTCGAGGACCTTGTCACCCGGGCCGATGAGGCCGAGCATGAGGTCGACGAGCGTCTCGTCGAGGCTGTGGCCCATGGACAGCGCCAGGGTCACCTGGTCGCCCACCCGGGGGTCGACGACCACGTCGAAGGCGGGACCGCCCTCGCCGATGGTCACCCGTGAACAGGTCCAGCCGGCAGCGGCGTCGTCGCCCAGGCCGGCGCCTGTGCCGTCCGGGGTGCCGGGGTGGCTCTGGGCCACGGCGTCGGCCCAGCGCTCCAGCTCGCCCTGATGGTGGGCCAGGAGCCTGCGACGTTCGCGCACGCTGTCGCCGTCGGTGGCCATCGCCGCCAGGTGGCGGTCGATCTCGTTGAGCAGGTGGTCGAAGTCGGTCATCTGCTGGTCGATCTCGCCGTAGGCGTTGGCGACCGTCGACAGGTGCTGCTCCATGGCCGTCAACTGCTCGTGCTCGGTCATGGCCACAGCCGGCGCCGGCTCGGCTGCCGAGGCCGCCGCCGGTGCCGCCGCCGGTGCCGTCGCCGGGCCCGTCGACGCCACCGTCTCGGCGATGAGGTTGCGGTTGTGCTCGGCGATGGCGGCGATGGTGGCCGCTGACGGCTTGGCCCAGGCGTTGGGCACCTTGGGGTAGTCGTCGGGCTTGCGCAACGCCAGGTGCACGGAGGTGAACACGTAGCCCTCGTGCACGAGGATGATGTGGGGGAACTCCCAGGCGGCGTACTCCTCACGCTGGCCGCCGGCGCTGGTGGCGGCCAGGTGCTGGGTGATGGCGAGGGTCAGGTCACGCCGCACCGACAGGGTCTCGTCGGACACCTCGGCGTCGAGGTCGTCGACGGGCTCGAGGCCGCTGGCGTCGACGATGAAGCGCTGGAGGTTCTCCACCGAGAACAACAGGGTCAGGCCCGGCCAGCCGATGCCCCCGGGCGGCCCGCCCAGGCGGATCTCGGTGGACAGGGTGAGCACACCGCCGGGCTTGAGCACGCGGCCCATCTCGTAGGCGGCGGCAGCCACGTCGTCGAGGTCGCCGAAGTGCTCGATGGACCCGGACGAGTAGATGCCGTCGAAGGTGTCGTCGGGGTAGTGCAGGTGGCGACCGTCCATGTGCTGTACCACCAGGCGCTCGGCGTCGAACGCGTAGGGCGCCACGTCCTGGGGCTGGATCAGCATCGACAGCGGCGCTGTCGGCTCCCAGTCCCCGGAGGCGAGGTAGCGGTCGGTGGCGAAGACCTGCTTGGCCTCGCGGGTGAGGAAGAACGACGTGTCCTCGGCGCCGGCGGCCACGCCCAGAATGGTGGCGTCACGGTGGAGGGCGCCGAAGTGGCGGAGGGTGCGCACCGCCATGGCCACTTCCCAGTCCTTGCGGTGCTCCGAACCGATCGGGAACCCGGCGGGGAGATGGTCGAGCTTGTAGGTGCAGACGTCGCGGATGATGTCGACCAGCTCGGGGCGCGAGAAGTCCTCGATCGAGCACACCTTGTTGAAGGGGAACGGGCTCACGGGCGGCGGCCGGCCGGCAGGCGTCCGCTTGCCGCAATCGGCACGAGCACCGGACATGTCTAGCACGTCGCCGTAACGGGCAGCCATGGCATCGAGGGTCCCATGGGCCTCGTAGAACAGGCGGGCAGCAGCCGACATACGGCGTCGGAGGTCGACATCCGAGGCCAGCCGATCGAGGTGGGCGGCGAGGGGACCGGACTCGTCGCCGCCGACCGGGACGCGCAGGGCCACGTCGCCGGGGATGTCGCGCCATTCCGGGAGGTCGGTCACGATCAAGGGGCGACCGGCAGCGATGGCTCTGATGAGGGCGGCCGACATGTGGGTCGTGGTCGGCAGCCTGAGGTTCACGATCACGTCGCACGCCGCCATGTAGTCGTCGAAATCAGCCCGGGAGACGTGGCCCAGGAACTCGATGTTGGCGGCGACGCCGAGGGACTCCGCCAGCTGGCGGAGACGAGGCACGAACGCCTCGTCCAGGGCGCGTCCGACGACGATCAGCCGGACGTCGGGGTGGGACGCGACCAGCACGGCCAGGGCCCGGACGCACTCCTCCAGGCGCTTGGTGGGATGGACGATGCCGAACGTCCCGATCACGAAGGTGGAGGCCGAGACCTTCAGGCGGCTCCTCGCCGTGCGGCCGTGGTCGAACTCACGCAGCTGGGCGGGGTCGGCGACGCCCATCGGCACGGTGAAGACCTTGGCGTTGGCGTAGCGCCGCCTCAGCTCGACGGCGGCGTCGTCGACATGGACGATCTGGGCCACGCTGTTGTCGACGATGTCGCCGAGCATGTGGTGGTCGGCGAGAAAACGTTCGAGCAGCGGCGCCCGTTCGACGGGATCCAGGGCGTGGATGGCGTCGAAGGCGGCCAGGGCCGCGTCGCCCTCGAGGGCGGCCACCTGGTGGCGGAACGGCTCGAAGTCGCCCGAGTCGTAGCCGAGGGTGTAGAGCACGTGGCTCCAGGTGAGGTCGTGGAGCACCACGACACCGGGATGGGCGCGCAGGGCGTCGTACATGTACACGTGGAACAGGGATCCGCCCATCTGGTAGAGGAAAGCGTCGAAGGGGTCCTGGCGGTGGCGGCGGTCGAAGGCGGTGAAGTGCTGCACGCGGTACTGGGACAGCAGGCTGAGGGGCGGGAGGCATCCGTCGTCCACGAAGACCTCGATGTCGTACCGCTGGCGCAGGTGCCCGAGGAGCTCGACGCTGTAGTCGGAGATGCCCGATTGCTGCGGTGGCAGCGGGGTCCACACCGCCAGGCGCGCCTTGCCCGACCCGGTGTCGGCGGCGCCGGCGTCGACGGCGGCTCGATAGCACTCGATGGTGCGCTCGCCCAGCTGGCGCTTGTCGAAGCGGGCGGAATGGGCCAGGCCCCGCTCGCTCATGGCCCGGCGACGTTCGGGGTCGGCGTGCAGCTCCCGGATCGCGGTGGCGAACCCGTGGGCGTCGTCGGGGTCGACGTACACGGCAGCGTCGCCGCCCGCTTCGGGCATCGACGACGCCGTGGTGGTGATGACGGGTGCGCCGCACCTCATGGCCTCGGCCACCGGCAGCCCGAACCCCTCGTAGCGCGACGGGTGGACCACCACCAGGGCGCCGTTGTAGAGCACGGTCAGTTCCTCGTCGGACACCAGCCCGGTGAGCACCAGGTCGTCGGCCACGCCCAGCTGGGCGGCCTTGCGCAGCAGATGGGCGATGGCATGCTCGTCGAGGTGACAGCACACGACGAGGGGGAGCTGCGCGCGCAGGTCTGCGGGGAGCAGTGAGTAGGCCCGTAGGAGGGCGCCGAGGTTCTTGGTGTGGTGCAGGTGGCTCACCGTCAGCACGTACTGGGCAGGAATGGGCACCCGCCGGCGCAGGACGTCGAGGGCTTCGGCCACGTGGTCGGCGGGCAAGGAGGCGAAGCACTCGTCGGCGATCGGCCAGGCCACGTCGATGCGCCCGGTCGGGAACCCCAG
Source organism: Acidimicrobiaceae bacterium (assembly GCA_039649175.1). Taxonomy (GTDB): domain Bacteria; phylum Actinomycetota; class Acidimicrobiia; order Acidimicrobiales; family AC-14; genus DATAQC01. The sequence goes on along the minus strand of JBBWZS010000018.1, from coordinate 10,910 downwards.
GAACGTGGCGGCGTCGGTCCTGGCCGCCTCCGAGATGGCGATCATGCGGGTGGCCCGTCCCAGGAAGTTCGCCGTGCGCAGGTACTGCTCCCGCCACCAGCCCGACAGGTACTGGGCGGGGAAGATCAACGGGATCAGGTCGTAGAAGCTGGCCACCATGGGGCACACGTCGAAGTCGACGAGCACCGGTCGCTCGAAGAGGAACGGGGCGGTGACGTGGAGCAGGTCGAGGTCCTGGCGCGCCACCCAGTCGGAGTAGCGCTCGCCCTCCCTGAGCATCGTCGCCGTGTCGCCGAGCGGTGGGACCCCGGGAGCGTCGGCCAGGTAGCTGGCGACGGAGACGTTGGGAGCCTTGCGGATCTCGGGATCAATCATCCCCAGATCGTTCCCGGCATTACAGAGAAGTACGTACTCGTTGGTCGTGTCCAATTCCAATACAGCCCGCAGCTGTTGTTGTGTATACCGGGGGATCCCCCGGTAGAACAACTCTCGACCGACGGCGAGGATGCGGTAATCTATGCCGATGCGCACGGGCTCACCGTTGTCCCAGGCTCGACTCTAGGTGGTCGCCGATCTCACATCGACGCTGGCCGGGCTGCTCCGGGAGCCATTGGTGGTTGTCGACGTCGGGTGCCGCTGGGGATTCGCCCAGGCATGGGAACGGCTCGGCGATCGGGCGAACATCATCGGTTTCGACCCCGACGAGAGCGAATGCGAGCGACTGACTGAGTCGTATAGCACCAATTCTCAGGTTCGTCTTGTGGCAAAAGGGCTCAGTTCTCACCCCGGCGAGGCCACTTTGTACATCACCGAAGACCCGGGCGGGTGCTCGCTGTTCCCCAGCGTCACCGACGTGGTCGCCCTCCACCCCGGCCTGAGCGGGGGCCGGGTGACCGGCACCGCGCCGGTCAGCGTCACCACCCTCGACGACTGGCTGGCCACCGAGGCGATCGGCGGCGTCGACGTGGTGAAGATCGACACCCAGGGCTCGGAGCTGGCGGTGTTCGAGGGCGCCCGGAAGGCGCTGGCCTCGGTGCGGGCCATCGAGGTCGAAGTCGAGTTCAACGAGCTCTACGACAACGTCCCGCTGTTCGGCGAGATCGACCGCTTCCTGCGCGAAGCCGGGTTCGTGCTGTGGCGGCTGAAAGACCTCTCGCACTACGCCCAGCGCGGCGCCCGCCGCGACTGGCGGGCACCCGAGGCCCAGTACTTCGACGAGCTGGTGGCCCGGTTCGAGTCGGGGAGCGGGCAGCTCTTCTGGGCCAACGCCTACTACCTCAGGCGAGAGGTGGCCTACCCGTCGCCCGAGCTCGGCTGGCAGGCACTGGTACGCGACGCGTGTGTGACGTCGGCCCTGGGGTTCCACGATCTGGTGGGCCTGGCCGTGGAGTGCGCAGCGGAATCCGCCCCTCCCGATGTGGCCGCGGTGCTGGCGGCGGCGGCCAGCGACGACGCCCTCGCCGCCCAGGCTGAGCGCGAGCTGGGCCGGAGGGCCGGGGTATTGGAGGGTTCGCGCACCGTCGACTTCGGCGACGCCGACTTCCGCGGGTCGGGCTGGCGCGAGCCTCAGCAACTGCCCATCGGGGCGGTGCGATGGACGGGGCCCCAACGCGAGGCGGCGCTCGACCTGGCCTGGCGCCTGCTCCCCGGCACCATCATCGAGCTGGTGGCCGTCACCGCCATGAGCGCGGCCATCCTCGAGCAGCTCACCGTGGAGGTCAACCGGCGGCCCGTGCCCCTCGTCCGTTCCTCGCACGACCTCGGCGTGTTGTTCACCGGCACCGTGCCCGCCGACTACCGCTCCGATCGGTTGTTCACCCGGCTGGTCGTGCGCACCCCCGAGACCATCCCGTGGAACGAGCTGCACGCCGACAGCTCCGACGACACCGAGCTCGGCGTGGCCGTGAGGTCGGTGCGCGTGACCGCCCCCGCCACGTCGTGATGCGGAGGCCGTCGGGGGGGTTGCAGTAGCGGCGTCCTCAGGCAGCGGGATCGCCATGGGGTCGGGACTCGCTGAGGGCGGCGCCGGCTGCCGACCAACGACCGTCGACGTGCACGATCCCCCCGGCGCCCGCCGGCAGGAGGGCGTTGGCCAGGACGAAGAAGCCGTAGCGGCGGTCGTGCCAGTCGTAGACCTGCTTTTGGGGACGGTCCTGGAGCCCGACCGACACCAGGTAGCCACCGGGCAGGAGGGGGAGGGCGGGGATCGAGAACTCGATCACGTGGGAACCGGGCGGCCGGCCGGAGAAGTCGGCGTCGTGGGAGGTGCGACCGATGACGTAGGCGAAGTTGTCGGAGCGGTAGACGGCGACGCAGCACACCAGCTCCTCGAGCGGGATGTCGGTGTGGCACTCGACGTGCACTGTCATGGTGCTGTCGGTCTCGAAGGTGTTGATCTCCCTGCGCTCGCCGTCGAGGAAGGTGACGGCCCCGATGGTGGCGGCACCGGCGCCGGCCTGGTCCTGCTCGGCGGACGGGTGCTCGTTGGCCACCCCGCCGTGCACGGAGTCGAAGTAGGCGGCCACCACCCGGGCCGACGAGCCCGCCTCCCGGATGACGCCGCCTTCGATCCACACCGCCTCCTGGCACAGGCTCCGGACGGTGTCGAGGCCGTGGGTGACGATGACCACGGTGTGCCCCTCACTGCGGAACTTGGCCATGCGGTCGACACACCGGGACTGGAAGCTCTCGTCACCCACCGACAGCACCTCGTCGACGAGGAGGATCTCGGGCTCCACGCTCACGGCCACGGCGAAGGCCAGCCGGGCGTACATGCCTGTCGAGTAGTTCTTTACCGCCATGTCCATGAACTGCTCCACGCCCGCGAACTCGACGATCTCGTCGTAGCGAGCAGCGACGTCGCGCCGGGTGCGCCCGAGCAGTGACCCCGACAGGAACACGTTCTCCCGCCCGGTGAGCTCGGGGTGGAACCCGATACCCAGCTCGAGCAGCGACGCCAGGGTGCCGTTGACCTCGACGTGGCCCTGGTTGGGCGTGAGGATGCGGGCCATGGTCTTGAGCAGGGTGGATTTGCCGGAGCCGTTGGCGCCCACGATGCCGGTGGTGGAGCCCTCGGCGATCTGCAGCTCGATGCCCTTGAGGGCCCAGAACTCCTCGAACGTGTTGCGCCGGGTGAGGGCCTTCTCCTTGAGGGTGTGGGATCGCTGGTGGTAGATGCGGTAGCTCTTCCAGACGTCGTGGCAGTCGATGGCCACGCCCGTCATCAGACGATCTCCGCGAACAGCCGTTGCGAGCGGTGGAAGACGACGGCACCCACGACCATGAAGACCAGGCCGTAGGCCAGGTCGACGGCCAGCAGCTTGAGGTCGGGGGCCCGGTTGAGGACGGTCACGTTGCGGAACGAGACCACGATGCCGGTCATGGGGTTCAGCTTGAGGACCTTCACGAACCCCGGGCGGCTGCTCACGTACTGCAGCGAGTAGATGACCGGGGTGGCCCAGAACCACAGTTGCAGCACGATGGCGATGAAGTGGGCCACGTCGCGCAGGAACACGGTGACGGCCGAGAGGAACAGCGCCAGGCCGTAGGTCATGAGCAGGGCGATGGCCACGATGACCGGTACCCACAGCAGCTGGAAGCTCGGGAGCCCGATGGCCACCAGGGTGGCCACGACGAGGACGGCGACCTCGAAGCCGAAGGTGACCAGGCCCGACAGCACGGCGCTGAGGGGCAGGATCGCGCGCGGGAAGTAGACCTTGCGCAACAGGTAGCCCGACGAGGTCACCGACGTGGTGGAGGTGCTCAGTGAGTTGCTGAACAGGTTCCAGACGGTGAGGCCGGCGAAGAAGTAGATGGCGAAGGGAACGCCGTGCCCGTCGGGTCGAGGGGCGTCTTTGGCCGGGGAGGCGGCGAGGATGTACTTGAAGACGAAGTAGTAGAGGGCGACGATCAGCAGCGGGGTGGTGAGCGACCAGAGCATGCCCAAGAAGGTGCCCCGGTGGCGCACCTTGAGGTCGCGGCGGACGAGGTTGTTGGTCAGCTCGCGCGCGCCGAGCACCTCGCGGATGTTCGCTCGCAGCGAGATCGGACGTCTCGGGCGGGTGACCGGGGGTGCAGGCGCGGCCGGTGGAGCTTCTAGGCGCTGGCTGCCCACGACCCGAGACTACCAAGCGGGTGGCTCATCCCAGGGCCGCCAGGCGCGCCGTGACCCGCTCGGCGGTGTGGTCGAGGGTCCAGGTGGCGGCGACCTCGGCCGCTGCCGCCGCGCCCCGGGCCCGGGCGGCGTCGGGCGCCGAGAACACCTGGCGCAGGAGGTGGCGCAGGTGTTCGCCGTCGGGCTCGGCCCAGTCGAAGCCCTCGTAGTAGGGGCAGCGGGCCTCGGCCGGCACCATCTTGGCCACCCGGAGGGGGAAGCCGACGCCCTCGTGGAGGAAGTCGGCGGGGCCGCCCCAGTCGGTGGCGATCACGGGCAGGCCGCAGGCCATGGCCTCGAGCACCGGCATGCCCCATCCCTCGCCCCTGCTCGGCAGCACGAAGCAGTCGGCTGACCGGTAGAGGGCGCCCATCTGGTAGCCGGCGAACTCGGGGTTGACCATCACCACGATGGGCGCCGACCGGGGCAGGTCGAGCGCGGCGATCTCCGCCTCGACGTCGACCGACGGGTCCCGGTTGAACACCGACAGCAACAGGACGACGTCCTCGTCGTCGGTGAACTCGGCGGCGAAGGAGCGCAGGAGCACCTCGGGCGCCTTGCGCTCCCCCCACTCGAACACCGACAGGAACGTGTAGCGGGCCGACGGTCGCGACCCGACGATGCCGGGGTGGAAGTAGTCGGCGTCGACGCCCAACGGCATGACCCGCACCGGCACCGTGACCCCGCTGGCGGCGAAGGTCTCCACGTTGAACGATGCCGGCACCCACACCTCGTCCATGGCGTTGCACCCCTCGACCCACGCCGGGGGCAGGCCGGTGACCTCGAGCATCGACCATCCCACCCGGGGACCGCCCGTGGCGGGGCCCACCCGGGCGAAGGCGTCGGCCTGGCAGAAGGCGACCTGGGCGGCGCCGGGACGGGGCCGCCGGGCCCGGAGGTCGTCGAGCAACGGGTCGCGCGAGGGCGCGTCCGCCTCGCCGTAGGCATTGGCGTAGGACACCCGGACGCCGGAGAAGTGCAGCGCCGCCATCAGCTGGCGGGACTGCACCGCGTACCCCAGGGGCCGGTGCAGGACCGAGTGCCAGGTGAGCTCTTGGTCGTAGCGCTCCTCTTCCAGCCAGCGGCCCCAGTTGCGCCTGAACACCCGCCGGGACCGCTCGTAGACGGCCCAGAAGTCGACCTTGTTCTCACGTGTGGACGTGTTCTGTCGATGCACCGATGTGGGTGAGGCGCCGGCGTAGAGCACGGTGAAGCCGGCCCGTTCGGCGCGCAGGCACCAGTCGCTGTCCTCGAAGTAGGCGAACAGCTCCTCGTCGAGAGGGCCGACCCTGTCGAGGCAGTCGCGCCTCAGATAGGCCTGGGCGAACACCACCGACTCCACCGGGCGCACCCGGTGGCACTGGCCGATGTCGCGTTGCTCCCCGGCCATCTGGTGGCCACGGAGGCTGATGGGTGGCATGTAGCTGCCGGCGTGGGCCAGCACGCCGGATTCATCGACCAGGCGGGCCCCGACCACGCCGACGTCGGCGCCCGACCAGGCCACGTCCTGCATGCGGGTGAGCCAGTCGGCCTCGGTCACCAGGACGTCGTTGTTCATCAGCACCACGTCCTCGTCCGCCTCGGTAGCGGCGATGCCGATGTTGCATCCCCGGCTGAACCCCTCGTTGCGGGAGTTGGCCACCAGCGTCAGCCAGTCCTGGGAGCGCAGCCATTCGACACTGCCGTCGGTGCTGCCGTTGTCGACCACCACCACCCGCCACGAGGGGTGGTCGGTGAGCGCCCGCAGGCGGCCCAGGCACGCCCGGCTGAACTCGATGGCGTTCCAGGTGAGGATGACCACCGCCACCCGGCGGCGCGTGGCCGACGGAGACGGCACGCCGTCCTGGCTCGGGGGCGGCACGCCGGGCTACCGGGCGCGGCGGGCGACGACCACCTCGACGTCGGCGCGCACCGCCTCGTCGACCTGGGTCAAGCGGGCGGCCAGGTCGGCCCCGGGCCCCTCGAGGGGTTCCCGTAGCGGGGGGGCGATGCTCTCGAGGTTGCGGGTGTGGGGGTCGTCGAAGCCCAGGCTGGTCAGCGCCCAGATGAGCGCCCGGGGGTGCAGGGTGATGCCGGAGCCTGGACTGGCCGTCGAGGAGAGCACCACCGTCGCCCCCGGCACCAGGGCGGCGAAGGCGGCCCGGAGCAGCTCGATCACCGCCGACGGCGCCATCCGGGTGACATCGGCCACCAGGCCGTCGAGGCTGGCGTGGTCGAGGCCGCGGACCTGCTCGACGCAGTCGCCGGCCAGGACCGGGATCCGGGTCTCGGCCAGCCCGTCGGCGAGGAGGTAGACCAGGGCCGTGGCCGCCGGCCCCACGGCCACGACCCGGCCGCGGTGGGCGAGGGCGAGGAGCTCACCGTCGTGGCGAGGGCCGACGCCGACACCGGCCCTGGCCCTGGCCCCATCCCGGAGGGGCTCGAGCCGCAACCGCAGGCGCTCGATGCTGTCGAGCAGGGCATGGTTCAGGCTGCTCTGCTGCTCCATCATCGGCGTCACGTACCAGCTCACCGCCCGGCGCAGCGCCCGCTTGGCGACACGGACGACGGGACCGACGACGGGCCGGCCCGACCCGGGTGGGAAATCGACCCGGATGTCGGCATTGCGGCGCAGGACGGCGACGTTGACCTCGGCGTCACCTTCGGGCTCCACCGCCAAGATCCCCCCGGGGCCATCGGGTGAGCGCTCTGCGTTCACCAGCGTGGCCTCGACCCTGGACATCATGGCGGCCACGTCGGTGCCCCGCAGGCTCATGGTCGGGCCCTCAGCACGGGCGGGGGGGGAGGGCGTCTTTGGGCACCGGCGAGGGCTCGAGTGTCGAGGTCGTGGTGGTGGCGGTGGCGGCCCCGGCACTGACGCCGTCGCGCAGCCCGTTGTAGTCCGCTCCCACCGCCACGACCAGGTTGTCGGCTTTCACCTTGGGGTCGGCGGTGAGCTCGGGCGTCGTCTTGAACACGCCGGCCAGGGCCTCGGCCTGGGCCTGCTGCCCGGTGCCGTAGCGGATGACGGTGCGGGGCAGCGAGGCGAAGGCGTCACCGGTGCCGTTCACCGTGAAGCCGGCGCCCTTCAGCTGACCGGCGGCGCCGGCGGCCGCCCCCTTGGCGCCGGTGCCGTTGAGCACCTCGATCGATGCCTTGACGGGCACGACGGTGGTGGCGGCGCCGGGGGCGGGCGCGTCGGGCGCCGGGGGAGGGGGCTCCGGCATCTTGCCGTTCAGGATGTCGAGCGAGCTCTGGGCGGCGGCCTTGTCGAGCATGAGGACGGCCATGTCTCCCACGTAGGTGCCGTTGCCGGGCAGGGTGAGGGTCTGGACCGAGTCGGGGTCGAGCGAGTTGAAGCGCCGGGCCAGGCTGGTGATGTCTCCTGTCGACATGCCGGAGTCGATGGTCAGGTTGTTCACGCCGATCCCGATGAGGCGGTTGAGGGTCAAGGGATTGGAGATCCCCGACGAGAAGGCCTTCTTCATCATGCGGCGGATGAAGTCCTGCTGGCGCTCGATGCGGCCGATGTCGGCCCGTGGGTCTTCCACCCACTTGCCCTCGGAGAGGTACTCGTAGTGGCGGCTGCGCACCCAGGCCAGGGCGGCGATGCCGTCGAGCTTGAGGCACCCGGCCTTGCCGATCTGCAGGCCGGTGAAGGCGTCGCGGGCGGGGTTGGGGACGAAGATCGACACGCCCCCGACGGCGTCGACGATGTCCCTGAACCCGACGAAGTCGACCTCGGCGTAGTGGTTGATCTTGATGCCGAGGCCCTGTTGGACGGTGGCGATGAGCCGCTCGGCCCCCCCGAGGCTGAACGCGGTGTTCACCCGATCGGACTTCCCCGTGCCGGCGATCGGCAGGTAGAGGTCACGCGGGATCGACAGGATGGCGGCCTTCTTCTGGGACGGGTCGATGTGCAGCACCATGATCGTGTCGCTGCGTTCGGTCGTGCCGAACTGCGCCTTGCCGGCCTGGTCGGCGATGTCACCGGTGAGTCGCGCCCGGCTGTCGGAGCCGACGAGGAGCACGTTCATCACCTGGCCGGCGGCGTCGCTGGTGAGCCCGGGGACCTTGACCCGGTGGATCTCGCCCAGGCGCCACCGCACGTAGGCGACCCCGCTGCTGATGATCAAGGTGGTGATGATCAGGAAGATCGTCACACCGATGATGGCGCGGCGGCGCCGACGGCGCTGGCGCAACACGACCTCGCGCGGCACCCTGCGCACGGGCCGCGGCAGGGCGCCCGCCTCGGGCCGGGACGAGACCCCGTCGGGAGCAGGACGCGGCGGCCGCACCCTGGTCACCCGCACCTTGGTCGCCGGGGCACCCGCCCGGGCCTGCGTGACGCCGGCGCCGTTGGGGCCAGCGCCGTTGGCGCTGGCGCCGTTGGCCTTACGAGAACGACGGCGACCGGCACCTTCCTCCGCCGCCGGGCGTTCGAGCTGCGGAGGGCCTGTCACTCGGTTCAAGGCTAGCAGCGCGTCGTTCGCGCCCACCCGGCACCCCCGGGCGGGGTGGGCTCACCACCTTCGGGTGACCGGGTCAGTCGTTGATGGTGGTGCAGTCGCGGTAGCCGTAGTCCTTGGCCGACTTCGCCGCTGCCTTCTTGATGTTGACGATGTCGTTGTCGTACCTGGTGACCCGGGCCTGGTCGTTGAACTGGTAGGCCTCGGCCACCGCGGTGTAGCTGAGGCTCAGGTTCTCGGTGTCGGTCACGAACTGGCGGGCCAGCTCCACGCTCTCACCGGGCATCGGCAGTGCCTTCAGCCGGTTGTTGGCGTCCTGCCACAGGTCGGCCAGCTTCTGAGCCGAGGCCTGGTCCTGAGGGTTGCCCATGCTCTTCGCCTTGGCGAAGACGTCGGCGCAGATGGCATCGGACTGGGTGATGTAGGCACCCTTGGCCCCCCCGGGCTTGCCACCTCCGCTGCTGCAACCAGCCACCGTGAGGGGGATCAGTACTGCCACCGCAGCAAACCACCGTGACTTCACCTGTTCTCCTCCTGTCGCACCAGCATGGCGGCGGGAGGATAGCAGCACGGGGCCGGACGCGACGAGAGCGCCGGCCGGGCCGGCGCTCTCAGAGACGAATAATCGTCCGTGCTGCTGGGCGACTAGAAGTCGTCCGTGCTGCCGGGGCGACTAGAAGTCGTCCATACCTCCGCCCATGCCGCCGCCACCCGCACCGGCGCCGGGAGCGCCTTCCTTCTCGGGCTTGTCGACGATCACGGCTTCGGTGGTGAGGAACAGCGCGGCGATGGATGCGGCGTTCTGCAGGGCCGACCGCGTCACCTTGGCGGCGTCGATCACGCCCGCCTTGACCAGGTCCTCGTAGTCGCCGGTGGCGGCGTTGAGGCCGGTGGGGCCGTCGAGGCCACGTACCCGCTCGACGATGACACCACCCTCCATGCCGGCGTTGACGGCGATCTGCTTGAGGGGCTCCTCGAGCGACCGGGCCACGATGCGGGCGCCGGTGGCCTCGTCACCCTCGAGGGTCGAGGCCAGCTCACGGACCTTGGCCTGGGCCCGCAGGAGGGCGACGCCACCGCCGGGCACCACGCCTTCCTCGACCGCAGCCTTGGTGGTGCTGACGGCGTCTTCGATGCGGTGCTTCTTCTCCCGCAGCTCGACCTCGGTGGCGGCGCCGACCTTGATCACGGCCACACCACCGGAGAGCTTGGCCAGGCGCTCCTGGATCTTCTCCCGGTCGTAGTCGGAGTCGGTGTTCTCCATCTCGGCCTTGAGCTGGGTGACCCGGCCGGTGATGTCGGCCTCGCTGCCGGCACCTTCCACCAGGGTGGTCTCGTCCTTGGTGACGGTGACCTTGCGGGCCCGTCCGAGCATGTCGAGAGTGACGTTCTCGAGCTTGAGACCGACGTCCTCGGAGACGACCTGGCCGCCGGTGAGGATGGCCAGGTCCTGGAGCATGGCCTTGCGGCGCTCGCCGAACCCGGGGGCCTTGACCGCCACCGACTTGAACGTGCCGCGGATCTTGTTGACCACCAGGGTGGCCAGGGCCTCGCCCTCGACGTCTTCGCAGAAGATCACCAGGTTCTTGCCCGACTGCATGACCTTCTCGAGCACGGGCAGCAGGTCGCGCACGGCCGAGATCTTGGAGCTGACGAGCAGGATGTACGGATCCTCGAGGACCGCCTCCATCCGCTCGGGGTCGGTGACGAAGTAGGGGGAGATGTAGCCCTTGTCGAACCGCATGCCCTCGACCAGCTCCATCTCCATGCCGAAGGTCTGCGACTCCTCGACGGTGATGACCCCGTCCTTGCCCACCTTGTCGATGGCCTCGGAGATCATGCCGCCGATCTCGTTGTCGGCGGCGGAGATGGACGCCACCTGGGCGATGTGCTCCTTGGACTCGGTCTCCCGCGAGATCTCCTTGAGGCTGGCCACGGCGGCCTCCACGCCCACCTCGATGCCCCGCTTGAGCGACATGGGGTTGGCGCCGGCGGCCACGTTGCGCAGGCCCTCGTGCACCATGGCCCAGGCCAGCACGGTGGCGGTGGTGGTGCCGTCACCGGCCACGTCGTCGGTCTTCTTGGCCACCTCCTTGACGAGCTCGGCCCCGATCTTCTCGTAGGGGTCCTCGAGCTCGATCTCCTTGGCGATCGACACTCCGTCGTTGGTGATGGTGGGCGCTCCCCACTTCTTCTCCAGCACCACGTTGCGGCCCTTGGGGCCGAGTGTGACCTTGACGGCATTGGCCAGCTTATCGACGCCCATCTTGAGTGAGTGCCGGGCTGACTCCGAAAACTCTAGCTGCTTG
>JBBWZS010000211.1:0-2743 GCA_039649175.1 Acidimicrobiaceae bacterium | reverse complement strand
CGCCACCCGTGACTACGGGTCGGGCAGTCGTCCCAGGGGGCGATGGCGGGGAACGACTTTGCGGTAACTGATCCGCCATCCGGCGGGCTCCCGGCGGACGATGTCCTCGTACACGACACTGCCGCAGGTGCCGTCGGCCATCACGCCGAGGCCCTTGGACACGACGGCCGCCGAGTCGGCGTCGGTCACCGACACGATCACGTTCGTCACGTGGTGGCCCACCGGATTGCCGTCCCCGAGGGCCAGCGCCGCGTCCCGGATGGCAGGGATCCCCTCGAGGGCACCGAAGCCGTAGGCGGACACGTCATAGACGACGTCGGCCGTGAACACCGAGTCCAGCTCGTCGAGCCGGCCGGCGTCGATCAGGTGGCCGTGCCGAGAGACGAGCTCGGCGATCTCGGCTCGATCGCCGACGGCTTCGATCCCTTCGGTCACGTCCCGGTAACGGCGGGGGCGGGGATCACACCGAGCTGCTCGAGCATCGACAGGCGGTCCATGGCGCTCCAGTGCTCGACGGCCCGGTCGCCGCGGGCCGAGCCCATGTCGATCGTGTCGAGCTGCATGGGCTGGCCCGTGGCCGGGATTCCCGGGAGGTCGCCGAGCTGGGTGCCGGTCATCCTCGAACGCCACGCAGCCCGGTCACCGTCCTGGACGACGTCGCTGTAGGTGACGTGCAGGTCCGGGAAGGCCTGGCGCCACTGGGTGAGCATCTGCTTGAACGCGTCGAGCCCGGTCAGGTCGCCGAACGGTCCGTGGTCGACGTAGTCGGCCTCGAACACGTCGTCGAGGGCCTGGAGGTTGCCCTTGTTGAGGGCCTCGCCGTACACGGCGTCCAGGATGCGGGTGATGTCGACGGCCATGGTCGTCCTCCTTTGATGGTGGGTCTTGCAGGACGATCGTGACCCTGCCCGGCACGGCTGGAATGAGGGGTTCGCCTCATCTTTCGAGCAGTTCGTGCTGGAGGGCGAACAGGGTGGCCGCGGCGCGGGTCGACACGCCGATCTTCTGGTACACGTGCTCGACGTGGTTGCCCACCGTCTTGTCGGCGATGCCGAGCCCGGCCGCCACCTGGCGGTTGGTCAGACCCTTGGCCAGGGCGGCCAGGACCTCGACCTCGCGGTCGGTCAAGCCCGCGGGCCAGGAGGGGCGGGACCGGGGCGTTCGATGGCCGGCCGCCCGCAGCACCGCATCGACCGCGTCGCCGTCGAGGCGACCGCCGACCACGTCGTCACGCAGGGCGGCCGCAGCCACGCCCGCCTCGGCCCCGGGGCGGTGGGGCCGGTCCTCGGTCAGGCCGCGGTAGGTGTCGGCGGCGGCGAGGATGGCGGCGACCGGCTGCAGCCCTCCGCTGGACAGCCCCTTCGGGTACCCGCTGCCGTCGGCCCGCTCGTGATGGGCCCCGGCGACCCGGGCCACCCGCGACAGTCCCCCGGCCCGGACCAGCACCCGCTCGGTGTAGTACGGGTGCAGCCGCACCTGCTCCCACTCACCGTCGCTGAGCGGCCCCGCCTTGTCCCACACGGCGTTGGACACGCCGGTGCGGCCCACGTCGTGCAGCCAGCCCGCCCGGCGGGCCAGGAGCACGTCCGGGCCGGTCAGGCCCCCGCCGGCGGCGGCGTCTCCGGCAAGGTCGGCCACCCCCCGGGAGTGGCCGACGAAGAACGGGGACTTGAGGTCGGCGAAGTCGCCCACCGCCCGAGCGGCCGCGTCGATGGCGTCGTCGCCCTCGAGCCACAACAGGGGCTCAGGTTCGGCGGCCATGGCCGCAGCCCACACCGCGGGATCGTGGACGCCGTCCAGGAGCTCGTCGGCGTGGTCGCAGAACAGGTCCACCAGTGCCGGGTCGTAGGCGGTCCCCGACCGACGCCGAGCGACGGCGATGGCGCCGTCCCGGCCCTGCAACCGATCGAAGGTCACCACGTCGCTGGCCAGATGGACGAGGCGGACGCCGACGTGGATCTCCTCCCCCCGCCGCTCACCCGGCCAGGCGTGGTGGCCGTCCCATCGCTCGAACATCTGGCCGAAGGCGTCGCGCACGTCGTCGGGCAGGCTCAGCTCGTCACACAGCAGGCGCCCGACCTCGCAGTGGATCCGGCTTCCCTCCCGCATGGAGGAGCCTGAGGCCAGGAGCCGGGCGATCATGCGAAGACGCCGCAGTGGGGCCTGCCCCTTGCCGACGTTGCGGAGCATGGCCGCCATCGCCTCGCGGTTGGACGCCGGATCCACCGTCTCGAACCAGGCGCCGAGAGCCCGGTCGTCGCCCAGCATCGCGGCCACATCCGAAGCCGTGGACGTGCAGCCGATGAGTCGCAGCAGCGACAGGTAGTACGTGACCTGCAGGTCGGCCGGCCCCAGGCCGGCGAGACCCCCGAGCGACGTCGCCAGCAGGCTCGACCGCAGCGCCTGTTCGAGCGGATGTCCCAGCCCGAGGTCGGTGGCGAGCGACAGGGCCCCGGCCAGCTCGGCCAGTCGCAACCGGCGTGCTGGGGGCGCCTCGGCCACAGCGCACTGTATGCGGACGCGGCCCCTGGCGTGCGAGCTTGCGGCTCGGGTCCCGGCCGCTCGCCGGTGAAGGCGTGATCGAGCTACGCCCGATGGTGACGTACCGGTGATGCGTCGGCGCCGACGCCCAGGCTCAGCCCGCCGGCCGCCAGGCGGGGTCGCGGCCGATGAACGCCATGAGCCGGTCCACGGCGGGGGCATCGTCGGGTACTGCGATACGCGGGCCGTACTGACCGGACTG
>JBBWZS010000082.1:0-3366 GCA_039649175.1 Acidimicrobiaceae bacterium | reverse complement strand
TGCACCGGTTCCCGCGCTTCGGCGAGGAGCACTTCGACGCCAACCTGGCTCTGGTCGACGCGGTGACCGAGCTCGCCGGCCGCAAGGGGTGCACGGCCGGCCAGGTGGCCATCGCCTGGGTGCTGGCCCAGGGGCCCGACATCGTGCCCATTCCGGGGACCAAGCGCCTCCGCTACCTGGAGGAGAACGTGGCCGCTGCCGAGGTCGAGCTGGACGCCGAGGACCTGGCCTGGCTGGACGCCAATGTGCAGGCCCCGAGCGGCGCCCGCTACGCCGACATGGGCAACGTCAACCGCTGAGGAGCGGCGTCCGGCGGCCGCTGCCCAGCCGTCGCATTCGGGTGCGATGTGTAGTTCTCGGGCTGCGGGGTAGCACGGGGGCAGGTTGAAGGCTCAGCCACAGAGCGCCGTCCCGACGGAAGGAGGGTGCGGCTCGCAGCACAGGAGTGAAGGAAAATGGAATCCGCCGATCCCGGAGCGTCCCGCCCCGCCATCGGTCCGGGCGTGCCGGCAGACCTGGTGGTCTTCTCCCATCTGCGCTGGACGTTCGTCTGGCAACGCCCCCAGCACCTGATCTCGCGACTGGCGAGATCCCACCGGACGACCTGGTTCGTCGAGGAGCCCCAGCCGGTCGACGGCCTCGACGGTCCCCGCCTGCGCGAAGAGGTCCACGGCGACGTCCGGCGGATCTGGCTCGATGTCCCCGGCGTCCCCGGGTCCCACGTGTGCTTCTCCGATCCCCGGGCGGCAACCTACGAGCGGCTGGTGGTCGAGCGCATCGGCACGTCCGTCGACCGCACCGCCTGGCTCTACACACCCATGGCCCTGCCCCTGGCCCGAGCCTGCGAGCCCACCCTCCTGGCCTACGACGTCATGGACGATCTGGCCGCGTTCAAGGGGGCGTCGCCGGAACTGGTCCTGCGCCAACGCCAGGCGTTCCGGCATGCCGACGTGGTGTTCACCGGCGGCCGGTCGCTGCACCGGTCGGTGGTCGCGCGCCGCCCGGAGCGGACGCACTGCTTCCCGAGCGGCGTCGACCCCGACCACTACGCCCCGGCCATCGGCCTTCGGGCTCCGGAGCCCCGCCGGGTGGCCGGCTACGTCGGCGTCATCGACGAGCGCCTCGACCTCGACCTGGTCGCCGCCACCGCGGCGTCGTTGCCCGACTGGGAGATCCGCATGGTCGGACCGGTGGTGAAGATCGACCCGGCCCTGCTGCCGGACGCGCCGAACATCACGTATCCGGGACCGGCGCAGTACGCCGAGCTTCCGCACGTCATGGCCGGCTTCGACGTCGCCCTCATGCCCTTCGCCCTCAACGAGGCGACCCGGTCCATCAGCCCGACGAAGACGCTCGAGTACCTGGCCGCCGGTCTGCCCGTGGTCTCCACCCGCGTCCCCGACGTGGTCTCCGACTTCGGTGAGCTGGTCGACCTCCAGGACGACGGCCCCGGCTTCGCCGACGCCTGCCGACGGGTCTCCCGCCACTGCCCGCTGTCCCGGGCGGCCAAGGCGGAACCGCTCCTGCACGACCACCACTGGGACACCATCGCCGAGCGCATGGAACGCCTCCTCGCGCCGAGCGGCGAGGACGCCAGGACCGTGGAGGGGATCGCGTGAAGCTTGCCGCCCCCCTCGCCCCCGCCCCGCCGGCCCTCACCTACCACGGGGCGCTGTACGAGCCCCGCAACTATCCGGACGTCAAGGACCCGTCGCCGGTGTTCGACGGGACCCGCTGGCACCTCTTCGGGACCGGGTGCGGCCTGCCCGGCGGTGCCCAGATCCTGCACTGCACCGCGCCGGCGATCGGCGGCCCGTGGCGCGAGGAGCCCCGGGCCGCGCTTCACGGAGTCCCGCACATCCAGAACCACTGCGCTCCGGGCGTGGTCGCCGAGGGCGGTCGCATCCACCTGTTCCTGCAGGACGAGTTCAACGTCCTCGGTGGCCACATCGAGCACCTGGTCTCCGACGACTCGGGCGCCAACTTCGTACGGGCCCGCACCGCCCTGCGCTCCAGCGCCCACCGGGGCGAGGCCGGCATCTACGACCCCGACGGCGCCGAGGTCGCCGGGCAGCGTTACCTGACCTATGCGGCCATGTCCGTGGTGGGTCAGCCCGACATCTACCTGGCCCGGAGCCTGCGCGGGTCGTGGGACGGCCCGTGGGTCCGTCTCGGCTGCATCCTCGACCACGCCCGGGTGCCGTGTCACAACCAGCGGGGAACCACCGACTACGAGTGGGGCCTGGAGGGCCCGCAGCTGCTCGAGCTGCCCGGTGGTGGCGTCCTGCTGACCGCGGTCTGCTTCCTTCCCGATCTCCCCATGGGGAACCGCCAGCGCCTGCTCCTGGCTGTCGCCCACGAGCCGACCGGCCCCTACGTGGTCCTGGGAGCTCCGGTGCAGCCCATGGGCCCCGGAGGCGCAGGTGAGAACGGCCACGGGACGGCGGTGGTCGGCGAGGACGGGCTGATCCATCTCGTGTACCAGGAGCGGGCCGGCGAGGGCCTTCCGTGGCGGATCCTGCACGCCACGACCGAGCCGGCCGCACTGCGCGCCGCCCTGACCGCCGTTCCCACGTCGAGCCGTGGAGAAAGCGAAGACCTGACCGGGCTGGCCCTCCCGGCATGACGTCGGTCGGCCGGAGCATCCACTTCGACCGTCGGCGCCGCCGCGGTGCTCACGTGCCTCTAGGTTGAGCCGACCATGGGAATGACGCTCGTCGTGATGGCAGCGGGGCGCGGCTCGCGCTTCGGGGGGTTGAAGCAGGTCGCCGGGCTCGGGCCGTCCGGCGAGTCCCTGTTCGACTACGCGGTCTACGACGCCCTCCGGTGCGGGTTCGAGAGCGTGGTCTTCGTCGTGTCCGACGCCAGCGCGGAGGCGGTGGAGGCCCACGCGGCCAAGGGTTGCGGCCGCCACGTCGACATCCGGTACGCCCTTCAGGAGGTGGTGGGCCGGACCAAGCCCTGGGGCACCGGCCACGCCGTCCTGTCGGCGTGCGGTGACATCGACGGGTCCTTCGGGGTCATCAACGCCGACGACTTCTACGGGCCGGGGTCGTTCGAGGTTCTGGGCCGTCAACTGGCCATCGACAACGCCGACCACGTCCTGGTCGCCTTCCGCCTGCTGGAATCCCTTTCGGCCAACGGCGGGGTGTCCCGGGGGGTCTGCGAGGTGGACGACGGCTTCCTGACCGCCATCACCGAGCTGCACGACGTCGTCGCCGTCGACGGTGCCGTGAAGTGCCGGGAAGGGGTGGCCCTCACCGGCGACGAGCTCATCTCCACCAACCTCTGGGGCTTCCGCCCGTCCTTCTGCGACGTTCTGGGACGGGAGTTCGACCGGTTCCGACGCGACCACGGCGACGAGGC
>JBBWZS010000190.1:0-2871 GCA_039649175.1 Acidimicrobiaceae bacterium | reverse complement strand
ATCGGTGTCAGGTCCTTGATGCCGGAGACCTCGATACCTGTCTGCTGCAGCGACCGGATGGCCGTCTCCCGGCCCGAGCCGGGGCCCTTGACCAGGACGTCGACCTTGCGGACGCCGTGCTCCATGGCCCGGCGGGCGCACGCCTCGGCGGCCAGCTGGGCGGCGAACGGGGTCGACTTGCGCGAACCCTTGAACCCGACGTTGCCGGCGGACGCCCAGGCGAGGACGTTGCCCTCGAGGTCGCTGATCGAGATGATCGTGTTGTTGAACGAGCTCTTGATGTGCGCCACCCCGTAGGAGACGTTCTTCCGCTCGCGCTTCTTCGGGCGCCTGCCTCCCGGCTTCGGCTTGGGCATTACTTGCGCACCTTCTTCTTTCCGGCGACGGTCTTCTTCGGGCCCTTCCGGGTCCGGGCGTTCGTGTGGGTGCGCTGGCCCCGGACAGGAAGGCCACGGCGGTGGCGGATGCCCTGGTAGCAGCCGATCTCGATCTTGCGCTTGATGTCCTGGGCCACGTCGCGGCGCAGGTCACCCTCGACCTTGAGGTTGGCGTCGATGTGGTTGCGGAGCTGGGCGACCTCCTCCTCGGTGAGGTCGCGGACCCGGGTGTTGGGGTCGATGCCCGTCTCGGTGCACACCTTGGTGGCCGTGGTGCGGCCGATGCCCAGGATGTAGGTGAGGGAGATCTCGAGCCGCTTCTCGCGGGGGATGTCGACGCCGGCGATGCGGGCCATCAGCCCTGCCGCTGCTTGTGTCGGGGGTTGGTGCAGATGATCCTGACAGTCCCCTGACGACGCACGACCTTGCACCGCTCGCAGATCTTCTTGACGCTGGGTTTGACCTTCACGCTGTCCTCTTCTTTGGCCACTTCATCTCGGCGGCTGCCTTCTACTTGTAGCGGTACGTGATCCGGCCCCGACTGATGTCGTAGGGCGTGAGCTCAACCTGCACCCGGTCACCGGGGAGGATCCGGATGTAGTGCATCCGCATCTTTCCCGAGATGTGAGCCAGCACCTTGTGTCCGTTCTCCAGCTCGACGCGGAACATGGCGTTGGGCAACGGCTCAACGACGGTGCCCTCCATCACGATGGCGTCTTCCTTGGGCTTGGGCAGGTGAATTTCTCCTAACGACGCGTCTCAACCAGCAAACTGCCGGGGGACAGGTAGATATAGTAACGCAGTTCGACGCGGTGGGTTCCCGGGGCCCGCCGCGCTGGCGGCCGTGCTGACGCTTCCGGCGGCGCCCACGCCGACGACCGGTTCAGTCCAAAACGGTCAGCACCTCGGGGCCGTCCTCCATGACGGCGATGGAGTGCTCGAAGTGGGCCGACAGCATGCCGTCGGCGGTGACCACCGTCCACCCGTCGTCGTTCAGCCGGGTCTCCGCGCTGCCCAGGTTCACCATGGGCTCCACGGCCAGCACGTGGCCGACCTTGAGCTTGATGCCCTTTCCCGGCTCGCCGTAGTTGGGCACCTGGGGCTCCTCGTGCATGGCCCGGCCGATGCCGTGGCCGACGTACTCCTTGACCACGGAGAACCCCGCCCCTTCGGCGACGGTCTGCACGGCATGGCCGATGTCGGACAGCCGGCTGCCCTGGCGCACGTGCTGGATCCCGGCCCACAGGCTCTCCTCGGTGACCCGCAAGAGCTTCCGGGCCTCCTCGGAGATGTCCCCCACGGGGATGGTGCGGGCGGCGTCGCCGTGCCAGCCCTCGATGATCGCCCCGCAGTCGATGGAGATGATGTCGCCGTCCTCGAGCCGGTGGTTCCCGGGGATGCCGTGGACGATCACGTCGTTCGGGGACGTGCAGATGACCGCCGGATACCCGTGGTAGTTGAGGAAGTTCGACTTGGCGTTGCGCCGGGCCAGGACCTCGCGGGCCACCCTGTCGAGGTCGTGGGTGGTGACACCCGGCCGGGCGGCCGCCGCGCAGGCGTCGAGCATCTCGGCCACGACCCGCCCCGCCTTGCGCATCTTGGCGATCTGGTCGGGCGACTTCAGCACGGCGGGACCGTCATCTTCTGGCCAGGCGGTTCTCGATGGCCCGCAGCAGGCGCTTGGTCACGGTGTCCGGGTCACCCTCGCCGTCGACCGCGGCCAGGCGGTCGCTGGCCAGGTACCACGCCACCAGGGGGGCGGTCTGCTCGTCGTAGACGGCCAGGCGCCGGGCGATGGCGACCTCGGTGTCGTCGTCACGCTGGACGACCGGGCCTCCGCACACGTCGCACGTCCAGTTGACCTTGGGCGGCAGGTTCACGCTGTAGTTGGTGCCGCACGACGAGCACACCCGGCGGCTGGCCAGTCGCTTGAGCACCACCCCGGTGGGCACGTCGAGCTCGATGACCAGGTCGACCCGCTGCGGGCTGAGCATGGTGTCGAGCGCCTCGGCCTGGGCGACGTTGCGGGGAAAGCCCTCGATCAGGAACCCCTGCTCGGCTGCGTCCAGCTCGCTCAGGCGCTCCGAGACCATCTCGTTGGCGACCTCGTCGGGGACGAGCTCGCCGGCGTCCATGTAGTGCTTGGCGTGCCGGAAGGCCTCGGAATCGCCGTTCAGGGCACGGAACATCTCACCCGTGGAGATGCGGGGGATGCCGAAATGGTCCGACAGCCGTACGGCCTGCGTCCCCTTCCCGGCCCCCTGCTTCCCGAGGAAGACCAGCCGTATGGGGGTCACTAGGCGAGGAAGCCCTCGTAGTTCCGCATCATCAGCTGGCTGTCGATCTGCTTCATCGTCTCCAGGGCCACGCCCACCGCGATGAGGATGGTGGTCCCCCCGAAGGGGAACTGCCGCACCCCGTACAGGGACAGGAGGATGTTCGGGACCAGGGCGATGGCGGCCAGGAAGATCGAGCCGGGAAGCGTGATGCGGTT
>JBBWZS010000187.1:0-6678 GCA_039649175.1 Acidimicrobiaceae bacterium | reverse complement strand
CACCGGGCTGGCGGCGTCGATCGTGGGGGTGGGTGTCGGGTACCTCATGGCGACCGGTCTCAAGGCCCTGCTGGACGCGTTCGGGCTCAGCTTGCCCTCGTCGGCCACCGTCCTGGCCGGGCGGACCATGGTGGCGGCCATGACGGTGGGTGTGGTGGTCACCGTGTTGACGTCGCTGCTGCCGGCCCTGCGGGCCACCCGGGTGTCGCCCATGGCGGCCCTGCGCGAGGGTGGCATCGCCACGCCCAAGCGGGCGGGCTCGGGGCGGATCGGTGTGGGCGTCGTCTTCCTCGTCCTCGGCGGCGTGGCCCTGGGCCGCGGCCTGTACGGCAGTGGCATCCAGCTGGTGGGACTGGGGGCGCTGCTGATCCTGATCGGCGTGGCTGTGCTGGCGGTGCTGCTGGCCCGACCCCTGGCGGCGGCGATCGGGTACGCCCCGGCGCGCCTGTTCAAGTTGCCCGGCCGCCTGGCGCGCGAGAACGCCATGCGCAACCCGGCCCGCACCGCCTCCACGTCGGCTGCGCTCATGATCGGTCTGGCCCTGGTCACCTTCGTCGCCGTGTTGGCGGCGTCGATCAAGGTCTCGCTGGCCGAGACCTTCGACCGCTCGTTCCGGGCCGACTACGTGGTCACCGGGCGTTCGTTCGACGGCTTCAGCGGCGAGTTGGCCACGGAGCTGAGGCGCCTGCCCGCCCTCGGCCCGGTCGTCAGCTTGGCCAGCGGGCAGTGGCGACTCGACGGCAGGAACACCGACCTCAGGGCCACCCAGACGGCGACGTTCGCCCGCCTGTACAACCTCGAGGTGGTGTCGGGCCGGGTCCCGGCCGACGACGGCAGCGGGCTCATGGTCGACGAGGACACGGCCAAGAGCCATCACTGGAAGACCGGCGACGCGGTGCCGATGGAGTTCGCCAGGACCGGCGTGCAGCAGGTTCGCCTGGCCGGCACCTACAAGCGCTCAATCTTCGCCGGCAAGTACCTGTTGGCCGTCGGTGACTTCCAACGCAACTACCTGAGCCGCCAGGTCCAGGCTGTAGTCGTAAAGGCGGTCCCGGGCGTCTCGGCTGCCCAGTCGCGCGCGGCCATGGCACCCGTGCTGGCCGCCTTCCCCAACGTCGAGTTGAAGGACCAGGCCCAGTACAAGGCGGCGACCACGTCGCGGGTCGACCAGCTCCAGGCGCTGATCACCGTCTTGTTGGCCCTGGCCATCGTCATCGCCGTCCTGGGGATCCTGAACACCTTGGCCCTGTCCGTCCTCGAGCGGACCCGGGAGCTGGGGTTGTTGCGGGCGGTGGGGATGTCGAGGCGGCAGACCAAACGGATGATCCGGTGGGAGGCGGTGATCGTGGCGGTGATCGGGGCCGTGCTGGGACTGGCCGTCGGCGTGTTCTTCGGGTGGGCGGTGGTTCGGGCCATCGCCGACACCGGCATCTCGTCGCTCAGCATCCCCCTCCGGCAGCTCGTCGTCTACGTGGTCATCGCCGGGCTGTTGGGTGTTCTCGCCGCGGTGTTCCCGGCTCGCCGGGCCGCCCGGCTCAACGTGCTCGCCGCCATCGCCTACGAGTGAGCGCGATGGTCCTGATCGGCGGGCGGCGGCGCCGCGTCGGCTGAGGAGCGGGGCTCCACCTGGGAGGTGAAGCTGAGGACCCGCTGCGGGAACGGGATGGCGATGCCGGCGTTGTCGAGGGCGGCTTTGACGGCCACAGCCACGTGGCTGCGCACGCGCCACAGGGTGGCCTGGTCGGGTGCGTGCCAGAACCGCACCGCCAGGGTGACGGCGGAGTCGTCGAACTCCTTCACCCACACCTCGGGCTCGGGCTTCTCCAGCACACCCTCGGCCGCCTCGGTGGCCGCCAGCAGGACCTGCCGGGCCTGTTCGAGATCGGCGTCGTAGCCCACGCCGATCTCGAGGGCGGTGCGGCGCCGGCCCAGGGTGGTGTGGTTGGTGATCGGTTGGGCCAGGACCTCGGCGCACGGCACCAGCACCCGCTCTCCGGCATAGGTCCGTAGTCGGACGGTGCGAAAGTTCACCTCCTCGACGACGCCCTCGCAGTCGTTGGTGGTGATCTGGTCGCCCCGGCGGAACGGCCGGCGGATCTGCAGGATGATGCTGGCCAGGAAGTTGGCCAGGATGCTCTGGGCGGCGAAGGCGACGGCCAGCCCGCCGATGCCCAGGGCGCCGAACAGCGGCCCCAGTCGCAGCCCCAGCACCGACAGCGACCAGAACAGGCCGGCCGCCACCATCGCCCAGCAGGCGGCCCGGGCCAGCACGTCGGCGGCGTGGCGCTCGCTGTCGCCCCTGCGCAGCGCCCGGTGCAGGACCGAACGCAGGGCGTAGCCACCGCCGATGCCGGCGACGACGATGACACCGGCGGCTACCCAGTCGGCGATGGTCAGGTTGCGCCCGAACGCCTGGCCGGCGTCGCCGGCTGCCCCGGCCACCCCGGCGGCGAGAACGGAGGTCACGGACGCAGTCTCTACCCGCAGGCGCAGGTCGGGTACCCCCGCGGCGGATCAGGCCGCGCCGTCGGCCAGCACCGCCCTGGCCGCCCGACGACCGGGGGTGCCGGAGATGCCGCCCGAGGGATTGGTGCCGGCGCCGGAGATGTACAGCCCGGCCACGGGGGTGCGGTGGCGGCCCAGGGCCCGGGTGGGTCGGAAGGGGCCGAGCTGGTCGAGGGCCAGATCGAGGTACATGGGGTGACCGCCGGGCCAGCGACCCTCCCGTTCCATCTTGTCGGGCGTCCAGGTCGCCACGCCGCGGATGGTGTCGGAGAAGCCCGGGGCCCGCTCCTCCATGGTGGCCAGGGCCCGGGCCACGAACTCGTCGCTCACGCCGTCCCATCCTCCGACGACGGTCGATGGCGCCGCCGGGCAGGCCAGGTACACGGTGTGGTGGCCGGGCGGGGCCAGGGAACCGTCGATGGCCGACGTGGTGAAGGCATAGAGGGGGAGCGGGTCGGGGAGGTGGCCGGCCTCGGCCGCAGCCCACGCGCCGACCAGGTCGTCGAGGTGGTCGACGTAGCTCTGCAGGCCGTTCCAGTCGCCGGGGCGGGCATGGGGGTACTGGGGGAGGCGGTCGGTGGCCACGTGGACCAGGGCCTGCACCACATTGCCCCGGCGGGCGGCGGCCAGGTCGGCGCCGATGGTGCCGGCCAGTGGGGGATCGAGGAGGCCGAGCAGGGCGGTCTTGGGGTCCATGGCGGTGACGACGACTGGTGCGGGGATCCGGGTGCCGTCCTCGGTGACCACCGCCGCCACCCTCCCGGCCGAGGTCTCGATGCGGGTGACCACGTGCGAGCAGCGCACCTCGCCACCGAGTGACTCGAGTCGGGTGACGAGGGCGTCGGTCAGCCCTTGGGCCCCGCCGCGGGCATGCCACTGCCCGAACAGGTGGTACGCCGCCTGCCAGAAGGCGTACATGGCACCACCGGGCGCCGACGGGCCGGACGCGGCGTGGGCGGCGAAGGCGGCCACCGGGCCCCGGGTGAGGTCGCTGGGCAGCCGCCGCCGCAGCAGTGAGTCGTAGGGGCCCATGACGTCGCGCAAGGTGGTGGCCGGCGAGTGGCGGAAGGCACGCACCAGGCTGGAGAGCCGGCCGGGCAGCTCGCGGGCTGACATCTGGCCCCGCACGGCCGGGAGCACCGAGGCCACCATGGGCATGGCGGTGTCCATGAACCGGCGGTATGCGAGGGCCTCGGCCGGGTCGGACTCGGCGATGGACTCCAGCGTGGCCTCGACGGACCGGAAGAAGCGCACCCGGCGGCCGTCGGCGTGCACGGCGATCGAGAACGGGTCCATCTCCAGGTAGTCGAGGCCGGCGCCGGCCAGATCGAGCTCGGCGGGGATGTCGGTCATGTTGATCATGTTGTGGGCGACAGAGTGGAGGTCGAACCGGTAGCCGGGGACCGTCTGTTCGGTCCGGGACCCTCCGCCGGGGCGATCCAGAGCCTCCAGCACCACGACCTGGCGTCCGGCGCGGGCCAGATAACAGGCGGCGATCAGGCCGTTGTGACCCCCGCCTACCACCACCACCTCGGGCCGTGCGATCATGGTCGACAGTACGCGCGTGGACCGGCGGGGTGGTGCGGCGCGCAGATCCTGCATGTCGCGGAAACGGTTTGCTAGGGTTCACCGATCTCGGGATGAGTCCCAGCCATGAGGCGCCGCGGCGTCTCCTAGTCCATTGGCGTCCCAGGATCAACGGGTGGTCCACTCAACTGGACCGGATGCGACAGCCCGCCTCGGTGGGCAGACAAGGGAGAATATCTAGATGAGGACTCGGATCTCGGTCCTGCTCACCATGGCGTTGGTATCGGCGGGGGCCCTGATGGCCGTCGCTCCCACCGCAGCCGGTGCGCAGCCCCTCGGTGACCAGGGCCCCTTCGGCGGCTACAGCACGGGGACGGTGATCTCCACCAATGTCCTCACCCTGGGTACCACCACCACCGGCGCGGTGCGCGCTGCGGTGTCGGGCAACTCGGTCGACTCGACCGGGCTCGGCACGCCCATCACCGACGAGCTGGGCCAGAACGTCCAGCCCGCGCTGCCGGCCAAGAACGCCTACGGCCGCGGCACCGGCCTGGAGACCGGTCTCGTCGTCCCTGCCGACCAGCAGGCCGACGTGAACCAGCTCCTCCTGTCCGGCCTGGCCGAAGCCTCGGCCCCGCCGCCCGAGGGCGTCCCCACGCCCATCACCAAAGACATCGCCCTCGACCTGGCGCCCATCGCCACCGCGTCGGCCCTGTCCGGCCAGGCCCAGGCCATCTACGACCCCAACACCTGTGCCATCGGCCAGCCCATCTCCTTCGGCCAGGGCAGCGCCGCTGACCTCCGGCTGGTCGGCGCACCCGACGCTCCGCTGGTCGGCGCCGTGAGCCCCGGCAGCCCCACGCCGAACACGGTGTCGAAGTCGCAGTCGTTCTCGTACTTCATCCCCAACCCGGACGGCTCGTTCGGGCTGGTCAGCGAGACCCACCAGATCATCGCCCCCATCAGCATCGCCAACAACGCGGTGACCGGACCTGCCCTCACCATCGAGGTCGCCGGCGAGTTCATCCTGCGCTCCACCGCCACCGGCATCGCCGGTGACCCGCGCAACGGCGTCACCTACCCCGGCAACCCCCTCATCACCATCAAGGGCCCACTGGGCGTCGTGCTGCTGCAGGCCAACCTGTCCGACATCCTCAGCCCCACCGGCCTCACCATCGGCGCCCCCGGCGTCGTCTCGGTCAGCCTCGGCCAGGCCCCCCGGGCCATCGGTGGCGCCCCCGGCTCCGCCCCCGAGGTCGCCGCTGACGGCACGCTGGCCGCCGGTGCCGTCGACGCCGTCGGCTCCGTCCAGCTCCTCGAGGTCGCCGGCCTCGGCGTCCTCGACCTGCGTATCGGTCACATGGAGGCGGCCGCGGTCGCTCCCGTGGGTGGCATCCACTGCACCATCCCGGTGGCCAAGACGGCTTCGCCCAACCCCGCCCAGGCCGGCCAGGAGGTCACCTGGTCGATCAGCATCCCGTCCGACCCCGCCTTCTTCGCCGAGTTCTTCGCCTGTGACCTGGTCAACATCAAGGCCACCGACACCCACTCGGTGTTGAGCGGCAACCCGCGCTTCGAGCTCACCAGCGCCGACCACGGCGGCGTCATCAACGGTGACACCGTCACCTGGGACGACCTGGGCGGCTACAGACGCGGTGACCCACCGATCGTCCTCACCCTCAAGGGACGAATAGTCGGTGGCACCGGAGTCGTCCAGGACACCGCCGATGTCACCGCCACGCTGGGCAACTGTGACGGCGGCGTGACCGGCCAGGCCATCGTCGGCCAGGGCGGCTTCGAGAACATCGGCCTCACCGGCTCGGTCACCCTCACCGGGCCCGAGGTCAACGCCGGCAACCTGGCCGCCACCGGCGGCGACGCCCGGTACCTGCTGCTCGGTGGGCTGTTCCTGCTCGTCGGCCTCGACGTCCGTCGTCGCCTGCGCACCCGGGGCACGGCCAAGGCCTAGCCGAACCCACCCCTGAGCCTCGACGGTCCGCCGGGTCTGCGCCCGGCGGATCGTCGCGTCCGGCGTCGGGGCCTCGGTCGTCTTCTAGCCTGCACGCCGATGGTCGACCTCCGCCGCCCGTTCCGGTTCGGCGCCCCGGTGGCCGCGGCTCCATTGGGCGCCGACTGGGCGGCCACCGCCCGCCGGGTGGAGGCCGACGGCTACGCCACTCTCTGCATGCCCGACCACCTCGACGACCAGTGGGCGCCCATGCCGGCCCTGGCCGCGGCGGCCGCGGCCACGACCACATTGCGCATCGCCACCATGGTCCTCGACAACGACTTCCGCCATCCCGTCGTGCTGGCCAAGGAGGCGGCCACCCTCGACCTGGTGTCCGGCGGCCGCTTCGAGCTGGGCATCGGTGCGGGGTGGCAGGACAGCGACTACCGCCGCTCGGGGATCACCCAGGACTCCGCCGACACCCGTGTCGAGCGGCTGGGCGAGGCCTTGGTGGTGATCAAGAGCCTCCTGGGCGGTGAACGGTGCTCGTTCGTCGGGCGTCACTACTCGATCACCGACCTGGCCGGGACGCCGGTGCCGGTGCAACGTCCCCATCCACCGGTCCTGGTGGGCGGCGGGTCCCGCCGGGTGCTCACGGTGGCCGGGCGGGAGGCCGACATCGTGAGCCTCAACTTCGA
>JBBWZS010000071.1:0-7462 GCA_039649175.1 Acidimicrobiaceae bacterium | reverse complement strand
GTGTTCGGGTCCTACGCTCGCGGCGATTTCAACACGTGGTCCGACGTCGACGTGCTGGTGATCAGCGACGCCCTCCCGGTCGATGCCCGGGACCGGGCCGACCTGTTGTGGCGCCACCAGCCGGCCGGGGTCTCGGCCGTGGGCTGGACCGTCGCCGAGCACCGGGACCGGCGCAGGCGGCGTGACCCCATCGCCGTCGAGGCCGACGCCGTCGGCGTCACGGTGATGGGAGCGCTACCACTTCCCTGACGGCACCCGTCCGCTGGCGGCGGCGGTGGCGGTGGCAGTCGTCTGGCCTGGGCCGCCCGCCGGCAGCTTCTCGTGGTCGAGCAGCCACACCTTGCGCTCGAGACCCCAGCCGTAGCCGGTCAGGGTGCCGTTGGCGCCGATCACCCGGTGGCAGGGCACCACGATGCACACGGGGTTGCGGCCGTTGGCGGCGCCGACCGCCCGTGCCGCGGTGGGGCGCCCGATGGCCCGGGCGATGTGGCCGTAGCTGACGGTCTCGCCGTAGGGGATGGCCCGCAGCGCGGCCCACACGGTGAGCTCGAACGGACTGCCGTGCAGGACCACCGGGAGGTCGAACTGGCGCCGCCTCCCGTCGAAGTACTCGCCGAACTGGGCCCGGGCCGGTTCCAACGCAGCGTCATCGCGGCGCCAGCCTGCGGCCGGCGCCGGGCTGTGACGGTGGTCGGTGAAGTACACGCCACTCAGTGCCTCGCCCTCGGCGGTGAGCAGCAACGTGCCCATCGGGGAGTCGACGTGGCAGTACCGGATCTCCGGGGTGCGGGTTTGCATGGCCCCATTCTGGGGCAGTGCGGCCCGGCCGTCCGGCCACATCCGGACAGGATCAGACGCCTGTCCGGATCTGTCCGACGGATGGGTTCGTCATGGTCCATCATCGACGTCATGAACGGCTACTCGGCGGTCGTGACGACCGGCATCTACTGCAGGCCGGGGTGCAGCGCCCGGCCCCGGCCCGACAACGTCCGCCGGTTCTCCACCGCCGCCGCTGCCGAAGCCGCCGGGTTCCGGGCGTGCCTGCGCTGCCGGCCCTACCGCAGCGAGCCGCCCATGAGCTGGGCCGGTCCCGAGCTCGTGTGCCGGGGCGTGCACCTCGTCGTCGAGGGGGCTCTCGACGGCCAGACCGAGGACGGCCTGGCGTCGCGGCTCGGCCTGTCGCCCCGCCACCTGCGCCGGCTGTTCGACGAGAACCTGGGCGTCACGCCCGACCAGCTGGCCCGGTCCCGCCGGGCCCACTTCGCCCGCCGGTTGCTCGACGACACCGACCTGTCAGTCGCCCAGGTCGCCTTCGCATCGGGGTTCGGCAGCGTCCGCCAGCTCAACCGGGCCTGCCGAGACGTGTTCCGGGCGGCCCCCAGTGAGCTGCGGGCGAGGCGCCGGGTGACCGACCGCCTGGTGGCCGACGGCGGTCTCACCCTGCGCCTCGCCTACCAACCGCCTCTCGACTGGGAGGCCATGCTCGGCTACTTCCGGTCGCGGGCCACCGCCGGCGTGGAACACGTCACCGACGACACCTATCGGCGCACCGTGGCCATCGATGGTGACCCCGGGGTGCTGGAGCTGTCGGCGGGCCCGGCCGGCCACCTCCTGCTGCGGGCCCACCTGCCGCATTGGGAGGGGCTGATCCACGTCGTGGCGCGAGCCCGGCACATCTTCAACCTCGACGCCGACGTCGACGGCGCCCGGCGCGCCCTGGGGGCCGACTCGATCGTCGGGCCGCTGGTGCACGCCCGTCCCGGGCTGCGACCGCCCGGCACGTGGGATCCCTTCGAGACGGGCGTGCGCGCCATCGTCGGCCAGCAGGTCAGCGTGGCCGGTGCCAACACCATCACCGGCCGCATCGTGGCCCGGCACGGCACGCCGGTCCCCGGTCTGGCATCGATGGGATTGACCCACGTGTTCCCTCCACCGGCGGTGCTGGCCAGCGCCGACCTCAGCGGCCTGGGCCTCCCCGCCGCCCGGGCCGGCGCCATCACCGCCTTCGCCCGCTTCGTCGCTGACGGTGGGGTCGAGCTCGACCGCAGCCGTCCCCTCGACCACTTCGTCGCCTCCGTCACCGCCATCCCCGGCTTGGGGCCGTGGACGGCGCAGTACCTCGCCCTGCGGATGGGTGAGCCCGATGCCTTCCCGGCGAGCGACCTCGGCCTCCGGCGGGCACTGGCGTCGGCTGTCGGTGGGACCGTCTCCGGCCGCCAGGCCGAGGAGCTGGCCCGGGCGTGGAGGCCGAACCGGGCCTCCGCCGCCATCCAGCTGTGGCTGGCGCCCGACCAGCGACCAACCATCGACGCCACCAGGGCCGACACACCCTCCCGGTAGTTTGGGGCAGCGATGCCCGAGCCCGCCGAACTCCTCGCCAACCTCAACCCCGTCCAGCGCGAGGCCGTCACCCACCCCGGCGGGCCGCTGTTGCTCGTGGCCGGCGCCGGGTCGGGCAAGACCCGGGTGCTCACCCACCGGGTGGCGTGGTTGATCCGCGAGATGGGCGTGTCGCCGTTCGAGATCGCCGCCATCACCTTCACCAACAAGGCGGCTGACGAGATGAAGGGCCGGGTGGCCGCCCTGGTGGGCCCGGTGGCCCGCCGCATGTGGGTGTGCACCTTCCATTCCGCCTGTGTGCGGATCCTGCGCCGGGAGGCCCAGCACCTGGGCTACTCGTCGTCGTTCTCGATCTACGACCAGGCCGACGCCGAGCGCCTCACCACCTATGTCCTGCGTGACCTCAACATCGACCCCAAGCGCTTCCCGCCCCGCACCGTCCATGCGGTGATCAGCGCGGCCAAGAACGAGACCCTGGGCGTCGATGCGTACCACGATCGGGCCGGCAGCATCTACGAGCGACGTATCGCCGAGGTCTACCGCGAGTACCAGGCTCGGTTGCGCAAGGCCAACGCCATGGACTTCGACGACCTCCTCCTGGTGACTGTCGAGCTGTTCCGCACCAGGCCCGAGGTGCTGGCCCACTACCAGGAGCGTTTCCGCCACCTTCTCGTCGACGAGTTCCAGGACACCAACAAGGCCCAGAACGAGATCGTCACCACCCTGGCCAAGGCCCACCGCAACATCTGCGTCGTGGGCGACTCGGATCAATCGGTGTACAGATTTCGTGGCGCCGACATCCGCAACATTCTGGAGTTCGAGGACGCCTTCCCCGACGCCACCCTCATCGTGTTGGAGCAGAACTACCGGTCGACCCAGACCATCCTCGACGCCGCCAACGCGGTGATCGCCAACAACCTCATGCGCAAGCCCAAGGCCCTGTGGACCGAACAGGTCGGCGGCGAGCTCATCGAGCGCTACTACGCCGAGGACGAGCATGACGAGGCGGCGTGGGTCACGCGCCAGATGCAGCGCCTGCGCGAGACCGACAACTACCGCTGGTCCGACCTGGCCGTGTTCTACCGCACCAACGCCCAGAGCCGGGTGCTCGAGGAGCACCTCGTGCGCCAGAACATCCCCTACAAGGTCATCGGCGGCACCAGGTTCTACGAGCGTCGCGAGATCAAGGACGCCGTCGCCTACCTGCGGGCGGTGGTGAACCCCGACGACGAGGTGTCGATCCGCCGCATCCTCAACGTCCCCAAGCGCGGCATCGGCGATACGAGCGTGGCCCGCATCGAAGCTTGGGCGGCGGCCAACGGGACCACGTTCACCGACGCCCTGGGCCGGGCGGCCGACGCCGGGGTGGGCGGCCGGGCCCTCAGCGGCATCGCCGACGTCATCACGCTGCTGGAGACGTTGCGCGCCGGGCGGTTCGGGCCTGGCGAGTTGCTCGAGCGGGTGCTGGCCGACACCGGCTACGTGGCCGAGCTCCAGGCCGACGGCTCCATCGAGGCCCAGAGCCGGGCCGAGAACCTGGGTGAGCTCGTGGGGACGGCCCACGAGTTCGAGGCCCTGGCCGCCGAGGCGGGCGAGGCCGCCACTGCCCAGGCGTTCCTCGAATCGGTCAGCCTGGTGGCCGACGCCGACGATCTCGACCCCGACGAGTCGAGTGTGGTGCTCATGACCCTGCACACGGCCAAGGGCCTCGAGTTCGACGGCGTGTTCATGATCGGCCTGGAAGACGGCGTCTTCCCCCACCTGCGCTCGTTGGGTGAGCCCGACGAGCTGGAGGAGGAGCGCCGCCTTTGCTACGTCGGCATCACCCGGGCCCGGCGCCGCCTGCACCTGTCACACGCCTGGAGCCGGATGCTGTTCGGCACCACCCTGTACAACCCGCCCAGCCGCTTCCTCAAGGAGATCCCCGAGCACCTCACGGCCATGGTGGAGTCAGGGAAGTCGCGCGACCGCTTCGGCCGGGAGCGCTCGGGCCGGGAGCGCATCGTCGAGGCCGCCATGCGGGGGATGAGGGGCGGCGCCTCGGGCGAGACCGGCCCGCGCCAGGCACCGTCACCGGCGCGCACCACCGGCGCCGAGCGCCTGGGCCTGTCCGTCGGCGACGACGTGGTGCACGGCAAGTGGGGCGAAGGGGTGGTGTTGGAGATCATGGGATCGGGCGACAAAGCCGAGGCAGTGGTGCGGTTCCCGGGCCTGGGTGAGAAGCATCTCCTCCTGGCCTGGACGCCGATCAAGAAGGTGGAGCGGTAGCCGGCGCCGCTTGGGGCACGGTCGTGTCGAGGGGCACCGTGGTGGTCTCGGGGGGGCTGGTGGTGCTGGTGGTCGGGGCCTGGGGGGAATGGAGGTCGATGAGGATCTTCCCCTTGTCGTCGACGCGGGTCGGGAAGCTGGTGAGCCCGGTCCCGTCGGCGGGATACGCCAGGTGCGAGCACGGGTCGACGAAGGCCCGCTGCGGCGGTTGCCACACCACCAGGCAGTTGGCGGCGGAACCGGGCGCATTGGTGGCCAACGTGCGCCACTCCTTGCCCCCGAGGTGTTGCACGTAGATCGAGCGTCTCGAGCCCAGCGGGTCGGAGAGCAGGAGCGGGCCCTGGCGATCGACGGACGCGCCGAGCGACTTGGCGCTGCCCAGGACGTAGACGTCGGTGCCGACCGCGCTGCGGGCCCGGCCCGAGCTGATCGAGCTCATCACCGCCACGAACAGGATCACACCCACGCCGAGGCCAAGCACGGTCACCAGGAGCATCATGGGACTGAACGTCACCAGGGGGCGAGGGCGCCGAGGCAAGGGCGAGGGGGGCACTTGCCTAGTATGCGTTCGATGAACCGTCTGCACCGGTGGTAGTGGCCCTCGACCGCCGGGAGGCGTCGTAGCCCGTGGACCTGCTCGAGTACCAGGGCAAGCAGCTCCTCGCCGGCCACGGGGTGGCGGTGCCCCGAGGAGGGGTGGCCGACACCGTCGAGGCGGCGGTGGCAGTGGCCGACGGCCTGGGCTACCCGGTGGTGGTGAAGGCCCAGGTGCAGGTGGGCGGACGCGGGAAGGCAGGTGGGATCAAGCTGGCGGCCACCGCCGCCGACGTCCGGGACGTCACCCGGTCGATGCTGCACCGACCACTCAAGGGCCATCTCGTGCGGCGGGTGTGGGTCGAGGAGGCGTCGACGATCGCCTCGGAGTACTACGCCTCGGTGACCTTCGACCGGGGGGCCAAGCTGCATCTCGTCCTGGTGTCGGCGCGGGGTGGCATCGACATCGAAGAGGTGGCGGCCGACGACCCCGATGCCGTCGTCCGCCTCCACGTCGACCCGCTCGACGGGCTGGACCCGGCGGCGGCCAGGGACGTGGTGGAGCGGGCCGGGCTCGACCCGGCAGCCACCGTGCAGGTCACCGACGTGCTGGTGGCGCTGTGGGCGGCCTACACCGGCGCCGACGCCGAGCTCATCGAGGTGAACCCCCTTGCCGTGGTCGACGGGGGCCGGGTGCTGGCGCTCGACGCCAAGGTCACCCTCGATGACAGCGCCGCCTTCCGCCACCCGGAATGGGACGAGTGGCGCGCCGACGAGGTTCTCGACGAGCGCGAGCGTAGGGCCCGCGAGAAGGGCCTGAACTACATCGGCCTGGCCGGCAGCGTGGGCATCATCGGCAACGGCGCCGGACTGGTGATGAGCACCCTCGACGTGGTCAACGAGGTGGGCGGCTCGGCCGCCAACTTCCTCGACATCGGCGGTGGGGCCGGCGCCGACGTGGTGGCCGCCGCCCTCGAGGTGGTCAACAGCGATCCCAACGTGCGGGCCATCTTCGTCAACATCTTCGGCGGCATCACCCGGGGCGACCTGGTGGCGCAGGGGATCGTCGAGGCCCTGGAGAGAGTGGACCTGCGCAGCCCGATCATCGTCCGTCTCGACGGCACCAACGCCGAGGAGGGACGTGCGGTCCTGGCCGGTCGCGCCTCCGACCGGTTGGTCTCCGAGCCCACCATGGTGTCGGCGGCCCGGCGGGCCGTGGCCCTGGCCGCGAGGTCGACGCCGTGATCCTCGTCGACGACGAGACCAAGGTCGTGGTCCAGGGCCTCACCGGGAGCCAGGGCCGCTTCCACGGCCTTCGCAACCGTGCCTACGGCACCCAGGTGGTGGCCGGGGTGACCCCCGGCAAGGGCGGCACCGACGTGGACGGCATCCCCGTGTTCGACACCGTCGAGGCAGCCCGGGCGGCCACGGGCGCCGACGCCAGCTTGATCTTCGTTCCTCCCCGGGGCGCGGCGGGGGCGGTGGTGGAGGCCGCCGACGCCGGCATCTCTCTCATCGTGTGCATCACCGAGGGCATCCCCCTCCACGACGAGGTGCGGGTGAGCAGCCACCTCCGCCGCAACCATCCCGACGTGATCCTCGTCGGCCCCAACTGCCCGGGGGTCATCTCCCCGGGCCGGGCCAACATCGGCATCACGCCGGTGGAGATCGCACTTGCCGGCGGGCCCGTCGGCGTGGTGTCCCGCTCGGGCACGCTCACCTACCAGGCGTTGTACGAGCTGACCCGCCAGGGCATCGGCCAGACGACGTGCGTCGGCATCGGCGGCGACCCGGTGCCGGGAACGGGGTTCGTCGACTGCCTGCGCCGTTTCGAGGCCGACCCCGAGACCCGGGCCGTCATCCTCATCGGCGAGATCGGCGGCACCGACGAGGAGGCGGCGGCCGACTTTGTGGCCTCGGAGATGACCAAGCCGGTGGTGGCCTACATCGCCGGCGTGACTGCCCCCGAGGGCAGGCGGATGGGCCACGCCGGGGCCATTGTGTCGGGCTCGGCCGGGGGCGCCCGGTCCAAGATCGAGGCGCTGCGCCGCGCCGGCGTCGAGGTGGTCGAGACACCGACCGACGTGGGCGAGCGCATGGCCGCCGTGGTGGCCGGACTCCGACGCTGAGGAGACGACGGGGCCCGAGCGGCCCCCTGAGCGGGAGACGGAGTTGCGGGGCGATCGTCACCCTGGCCTTGCTGGTGGCGGCCTCATGCCGATCGGCCGGCGGTGGCACCGCCATGGTCCAGGGCACGATGGCGCCCGCCACGGCCCCGGCCACCACCGCCCCGGCCACCACCGCCCCGACACCACCGCCG
>JBBWZS010000146.1:0-10475 GCA_039649175.1 Acidimicrobiaceae bacterium | reverse complement strand
GGACGGCAGAGCACGGCTGCGGATGGCCGGCGGTCGGCCTGTGAGGTTCGTCGCCCACGACAGGCATTCGCTTACCATCCGGGCTTGGCCTCCGACCCGGTCGAGCCCGTATCAACTGGTCGCCGGCCGGTGGTGCCGAAATGGTTCTCGCGCAGCCTCGGTGGCGGGCTCGGCCTCGTCGGCGGGTTCTTCGTCGTCCGGACCATGGCGTCCCAGTCCGACGTCGTGGGCCAGGTGGTGGCCGACGCCGACTGGCGGTGGCTGGTGGCCGGGGTGGTGCTGGCGGGCACAGCCATGCTGGTCATCGCCGTCCTCTGGCGCTCGGCGCTGCGCCTGGTGGGCGCGGAGATGGACGGGCGATCGGTGGTCGCCGTCTACTTCCAGGGCGAGTTGGCCAAGTACGTGCCGGGCGGGCCGTGGGCGGTCGTGGGGCGGGCCGAGCTGGGCCGCCGCCGGGGCCTGGCGCCGGCGGCGGCCTACGGCGGGGTGGCCCTGTCGCTGGCCGGCCTGTACCTGGCCACCGCCCTCCTCGGCGGCCTCCTCCTCCTGTCGGGCTCGAACGGGGGACCCTCACTCGTCCTTCTTCCGGTGGTCGCCGTGTTCGTGGCCGGCCTGCTGGCCCTGCACCCGCGCCTGCTCACCCGCCTCGTCGCCCTGTCCCGCCGGATCCTGACGGGTGACCTCGTGGTGCCACGGTGGCGCGACTCGCTGGCGCTGGTGCTGCGCTACGTGCCGGCACCCATCCTGATCGGCACCGCCACGTGGTGCCTGGCCCGGGCGCTGTCGCCTCGCGCCGGCTACTTCGACGTGGTGGGCGCAACCTCCCTGGCCTGGCTGGCCGGGTTCGTCGCCGTCCCTGTGCCCGGTGGCGTGGGCGTGCGCGAGGCCGCCTTCGTGGCCGCCACCTTCACCCTTCCCGGCGGCGTGGCCGCGGTGGTGGCGGTGGCCGCCCGGTTGGCCTTCATGGGCGTCGATGCCGTCGGCGCCCTGGTGGCCTCCGTCAGCCTCCGGCCGCGGCGTCGAGGCGGGCCGGTGAGCGGCGGGAACGGGCCACAACCAGGGTCCAGGGCAGCGGGCTCATGACCTCGTGCACGTCGAGGTGCCGGTCCACCAACGAGACGAATCCTCGCCGGCTCCAGTGCTGGACGTGCCCGGGCGTGTTGCCCAGGCTGCGCAAGTAGCGCCGGCGCACCACGTTGCCCACCCGCCACAGTGGTTCGAGGGGCACCGACACCACCACCCACCCGCGCCCGACCCGTGCCAGCTCGGCCAGGGCGGCGTCGGGATCCTCCAGGTGCTCGAGCACCTCGATGGCCAGCACCAGGTCGATCGAGCCATCGCGCACGGGGAGGCGCCCGGCGTCGGCGAAGGCGGGGACCCATGGCGCCCCCGCCCAGTCCCGGGCCAACGAGGGTTCGGGCAGGTCGACACCGACAACCACCGCCTCCGGGAAGCGCCTGGTCATGCGAGCGGCGATCACACCCTCACCCGTGCCCACCTCGAGGATGGTGCCGGGCGACCCGCAGCCCCCAACCGCCCGGTCGAGGCGGCGGAGGAAGCGGCGCATGAGGGCGCCCTCCACCGGGTGGTCGGTCTCGTACTTGGCATAGACGTTGCCGGTCGGCACCGGCACCGGTGACCCCGCCGGGGCCCGACCGCCGTGGGACGTCACTGGTCGGCCGGGTCCACCTGTTGTCGTGGCCGGTTCAGGCGCACGATGAGGTCGGCCAGCAGCGCCACCACGATGATCTGCACGGCGGCCGACAGCACCAGCAACGTGTCGGTGGCGATCCTGAACGGGTGGTTGACGAGATCGAAGACGACCTTGAGCAGGCCCACCAGGGTCAGGATCACGCCCGGCGGCATCAGCACCCGCAGGGGGTCGTAGCTCATCACCATGCGGATGACCTGCGTGAGGTAGCGGCGACTGTCGCTCCACCAGCTGAACTTCGACTCGCCCGACCGCACCGAGTACTCGATGGGGATGTGCTTGACGGTGTAGCCGTTGGCCAGGAACGACAAGGTCATAGTGCTCACGCACGAGAATCCCGGCGGCAGCAGGTGGAGGAACTGCTCGGCCACTGGCTTACGGAAGGCCCGGAAACCGGAGTTGAGATCGGGGATGGGAGTGTGCGTCAGGTAACTGGCCAGCTTGCGCATGAACCATTTGGCCGGCACCCGCAGCGCCCGGGCGGTGCCCTGCTCGGAGGTTCGGGCCCCCACGACCTGGTCCCATCCCTCGAGCTCGGTCACCAGCCTGGGGATCTCCTCGTTGGGATAGGTCATGTCTGCGTCGGTCCACACCACGATCGGGCCCCGCGCCGCGCGGGTACCCGCCTTGCGGGCCGATCCCGTCCCCCGGTTGTGCCCGAAGCGGATGAGGCGGACACCGTCGAGGTCGGACAGCTGCTCGGTCGAGCCGTCGGTGGAGCCGTCGTCGACCACGATGATCTCGAACCGGTAGGGCGAGCGCTCGAGCCCGGCCCGGATGCGCTTCACCTCGTCGACGACATGGCCGGCCTCGTTGAACACGGGCAGGACGACCGACACGTCCACCGCGTCTGCCACGGGCAGGCCCGGCTCGCTCACACGGTTCGACCGAGGAAGGCGAGCAATTGGGCCTGCTCGTCGGCGCCGGCCGCTGGATCGACCTTGGGGCCGAAGTTGCCCGACATGCGCAACATCTCGTCCATCGGTTCCATCTCCTCGAGGACCCGGTGCACCTCGACCGGGTCGAGAGCCTCGTCGAGCCCGGTGGCCCGCGCCAGGTCCCAGGTGTGCACGACCAGATCGGCGGAGGCGAAGCGGTCGATGGCCATCTCGAAGGTCGCCTGGCCCAGCTCGCCCTCGAACTCGAGGCCGGCGACGGCGGGGTCGTCGAGGGCGGCCTGAATGGTGTCGCGTGACACCTCCCACGCCCCCACGGGGTCTTCGGATGCGGGCGGCCCTTGGGGGGCCTGGCGGTCGACAAGCTCCAGGAACAGTCCGGCCGCCTCGGCCACATGAGCCACCAGATCGGTGGCCGTCCACCCCTCACAGGGAGTCACCGCCGACCAGCGGTCCGGGGGGACGGCTTTGACCCGCGCCGTGAAGCCGGCAGCCAGGCGGCGGTACCGATCGGAGATCTCAGTCATGTTCAGACCCTACGGCGCGGGCACCCCGGCCGTTCGGGCGCCTCCTACTTGACAGTGATCGTGCCCTTGAGGCCCTTGGCGTAGTCACCGGGCTGGTGCGACCCGTAGATCACTGTGGTCTTGGCGTTTGGGAACGCCCAGGTGATGTCCTTGGACTGGCCGGCCTTGACCTCGATGATGTTGGGCGTATCGGCCATGCCGTTCATGGGCTGGGTGCTCATGGCCGCCATGGTCTTCTCGTAGGCGTCCTGGGCCTTGGCGTCACCGAGGACGAACTCGTGCACGGTCGAGTCGTTGTTCACCACCCTGAACGTCACCGTCTCGCCCTTGGCCACGTCGATGGTGGGCGGCGTGTAGCCGTCGGCCGAGATCTGGACGTCGACGGTGCGCGTCGCCTTGGCCGCGTCGGCGGCCGTACCGGTGCCGGTCGCGCTCTTGCTGCTGCCGCTGCTGCTGCATCCGGCCAGCAGGGCCAGGGGAAGCAGTCCGGCACACAACAGACGTCGGATCCTCATCATCGTTTCCTCCCGCAGGGTCGATTGGCCGCCGCCCGGGAGTATGGCTCATTCCCTAACCTGGGGAAAGGATCGTGGTTCCGGGACCAAACCGGTCGTCGCCGGTGTTTGACCCGGTGAGACCCCAGGAGGGACACAGGTGGACAAGATCACCAAGACCGACGACGAGTGGCGTGACGAGTTGACCCCCGAGCAGTACCGGGTGCTGCGCAAGGCGGGCACCGAGCGGGCCTTCACCGGCAGGTACTGGGACACCCACGACGACGGGATGTACCACTGCGCCGCCTGTGGGGCCGCCCTGTTCTCGGCCGACACCAAGTTCGATTCGGGCACGGGCTGGCCCAGCTTCACCGAACCGGCGGTGGCCGAGGCGGTGGAGACCAAGCGTGACATCGGCTTCGGGATGGTCCGCACCGAGGTGCGCTGCCGGCGGTGCGGCTCCCACCTGGGCCATGTGTTCGACGACGGACCGGGCCCGACTCGACAGCGCTACTGCATCAACTCCTGTTCCCTCGAGCTCCAACCGGCCGGCTCCACCCCGACCGGCCCCGCCCCGACCGACCCCAGCACGGAGGACTGAGATGACGACCCACAAGGCAACGTTCGGCGCCGGATGCTTCTGGGGGGTGGAAGCGGCGTTCCGGCAGGTGCCGGGCGTGACGGCCACCGCCGTGGGCTACGCCGGAGGCACCACCGACAACCCCGATTACCGGGCGGTGTGCTCGCACGGCACGGGTCACGCCGAGGTGGTCGAGGTCGACTACGACCCCGAGCGGGTGTCCTACGAGCAGCTGCTCGACGTGTTCTGGTCCAACCACAACCCGACCACCAAGAACCGCCAGGGCTTCGACATCGGCGACCAGTACCGCTCGGTCATCTTCGTCCACGACGACGAGCAGAAAGCCACCGCCCTGGCGTCCCGAGAGGCCCTCGAGCGGTCAGGCACGTGGCGCCGGCCGATCGTGACCGAGATCGAGCCCGCCCCGCGCTTCTGGGTGGCCGAGGACTACCACCAGCAGTACCTGGAGAAGCGGGGTCAGTCGTCGTGCGGTCTGAGCTGATCAGCCGCCTCAGCCGACGCAGGCGCCGGTGCTGACCACGCCCCCACGGGGCTCGGCCAGCACCGGCCGGAGCTCTTTGTCCGAGATGGCGTAGGCCGTGGAGGGCTCGTCGGGGGCGATGGCGAAGGCCACCCCCATCACCGCCCCGCTCTCGTTGACGAGGGCGCCGCCCGAGTCGCCGGGGGCCAGCTTCGACGCCAGGAAGAGCACATCGCGGCGGGTGACGGCCGAGTTGTAGATGTCGCGCCCCGTGGCGGTGCGGCGATCGTCGACCCGGGCGGGCTGGACGTCGACCTCGATCTGGCCCTCGGGATGACCGAACACCGCCCCCTTGTCGCCCACCTTGGCCGACGCCACGGGCAGCGCCGCCTCGCTCAGGCCCGGCACCGACAGCACCGCCAGGTCGCGCTGAGGATCGAACACCACCACCGTGGCACTGAGGCGCTTGCCGTCGGGCCGCAGCACCTGGGTGGACCGCTCCCCGGCGACCACGTGGGCGTTGGTCACGATGACGTTGGGCTCGGGAGCGAACCCGCTGCCTTCCATCAGACGCCCACAGGCGGCGCCGCTCACCCGGACGGTGGAGGCCTTGACCCGCGCCTGCACGGCGGGGTCGAGGACGTCGGGCGGCGGTGGGGCCCCGGTGCGGGGCGAGGGCCGGAGGTCGTCGAAGACCTGGGGGAAGTTGGCGTCGCGCACGGCCTGGCGCAGGGCCTGCAGTGACTTGGGTGGCCGGGGGACGGCGCCGTCGATGGCCTGGGCAATGGCCGAGTTGCGGGCCTGGCGGGAGACGGTGCCTGGCACCTCGGAGATGGCCGGGAGGAACAGCCAGATCAAGATGAGCGCCCCGAGGCCCCCGGCCACCGCGCCGGCCGCCTTGTCGACCTGACGGGCAGGCCCTATGGGGATGAACAACCGCAACTTGGCCCCGATGGTGGCGCCCACGGCCCCGCCCAGGCTGGCGATCACCACGAACGACCCCGTCACCACCACCAAGCGCGAGCCCGAGTCGAGGTCTCCCTGGACGCCGAGGAGGTCGGGCAGGGTGGCGAGCATCTTGGGTGCGGCCCAGGCGGCCACGGCGATGCCCAGGCCCAAGCCGACCCACGACAGCATCCGAGCCACGAAACCGAGGCGGTAGCCACCGACGGCCAGCGACACCACCAGCGCCACGAGCACGACGTCGAACAGGTTCATTGCTCGCCATGGTAGGGACGTTGGTGGGGTTCGGAACCCGGTCCGGCATGGTAGGTATCGGGAATGCGATACCGGCGCCTCGGGTCCAGCGACCTCGACATCTCCGAGATCAGTCTGGGATCTTGGCTCACCATCGGTGTGGGGATCGAGGCCGAGAAGGCGGCGGCATGCGTGCGCCGGGCCATCGACGTAGGCATCAACTTCTTCGACACCGCCAACGTCTACGGCCGCGGTGCGGCCGAGTCGTTCCTCGGCGAGACCCTGAGCGGCGTCGATCGCTCGTCCTACGTGCTGGCCACCAAGGCGTACTTCCCCATGTCCGACACCGACCGGGGGCTGTCGGCGGCGCAACTCCACAAGCAGTGCGACGCGTCGCTGAAGCGCCTACGCACCGACTACGTCGACCTCTACCAGTGCCACCGCTACGACGCCGACACGCCCCTCGAGGAGACGATGGGCGCCCTGACCGAGTTGGTCCGGGCGGGCAAGACCCGCTACATCGGCTTCAGCGAGTGGACGGCGCCCCAGATCGAGGCGGCCCTGGCCCTGCCGGGGGTGGAGCGCTTCGTGTCCAGCCAGCCCGAGTACTCGATGCTGTACCGCAAGCCCGAGCCCGATGTGATCCCCCTGTGCGCCCGCGAGGGCATCAGCCAGATCGTCTGGTCACCCCTGGCCCAGGGCGCCCTCACCGGCAAGTACCGCCCCGGAGCGGCTCCGCCGCCCGACTCCCGTGCCGCCAGCCGGTCCATGGGGTCGATGATGGGTCGCTGGCGGGACGACGAGGTGCTGAAGGCGGTCGACCGCCTGCGTCCCATCGCCGACGGCCTCGGGGTGCCGATGGCCCAGATGGCCCTGGCGTGGGTGTTGCGCGAGCCCAATGTGGCCTCGGCCATCACCGGGGCGTCGAGACCCGAGCAGGTCGACCAGAACGCGGCGGCATCGGGCATCACCCTCGACGACGACGTCCTCGTCGCCATCGACGAGGCACTGGGCGACGCTGTCGGGCCCTGAGCCCTCCCTGTCCACCGACGTGGAGGCTCGCCAGCAGGCATTCGTCCGGCGCCTCGGCCACCGGGCCGTGTCCGACCTGGAGTCGGGCACCATCGTCGTGGTCCCGTCGATCACCTTCCCGGTGTTCGAGCTGGAGAAGATCGTGGCCTCCCAGTACTACGAGGAGCGCACCCTGTTCCTCGCCCTGCTGCTGGCCCGTCCGGAGCTGCGGATGGTGTTCGTCACCTCCGTCCCCATCGACGACGCCATCGTCGACTACCACCTCCGGTTCGTGCCCGACCCCGCCTCCGCTCGCCGGCGGCTGCACCTGGTGGCTCTCGACGACCCGACGACGCTGCCGCTGTCCGAGAAGGTGCTGTCGAGGCCCGATGTGCTCGACCGGGTGCGGAACCTGGCCGCAGACCCCGACGACGCCTGCGTGGTGACGTTCAACGTCACCCCTGTCGAATGGGCGATGAGCAACGCCCTGGGTCTGCCCCTGTACGGCCCGGCGCCCGAGTTGGCCCGCCTGGGGTCCAAGAGCGGCGCCCGCCACGTTGCCCGCCAGGCCGGCGTGGCGATCCTGGAAGGGGCCGAGGACCTGTACAGCCTGGCGGCAGTGGAGGCGGCCGTGGCCGGGATCAGGCAACGGCGCCCGCAGGCCGACGCCGTGGTCATCAAGCTCAACAACGGCTTTTCGGGACAGGGCAGCGCCATGGTCGACCTCGTCGCCCCGCCAATGCCGATCACCTCGGCGCCGACCACGTTCTGTGCCGCCGGTGAGTCGTGGAACACCTACAGGGCCACGCTCGAAGCCGAGGGAGCCATCGTCGAGGAACTGGTGCGGGTGCCGGGGACGGTGTCGCCCAGCGTGCAGCTCCACGTCTCCCCCGCCGGGTCGTTCGAGATCGTGTCGACCCACGACCAGGTGCTCGGCGGCCCCGGCAACCAGGTGTACGTGGGCTGTCGCTTTCCCGCCGACGAGACCTACCGCCTGACCATCCAGACCGAGGCGGCCAAGGTGGGCCAGGTGCTGGCCACCCAGGGGGTCATCGGCTCGTTCGGCATCGACTTCCTGGTGGTGCCCGAAGACGACGGGCTCGGTGTGTACCTGAGCGAGATTAACCTGCGCATGGGCGGCACCACCCACCCCTTCTGGATGGCCCGCCTGGCGACCGGCGGCACCTACGACGTCGCCCGCGGGTTGCTCCTGGCCGGCGGCAAGGCCAAGTCGTACGTGGCCACCGACAACTTCAAGTCACCGGCGCTGGTGGGACGGTCGCCGGCGTCGGTCATCGCTGCCGTCGACCGGGCGGGCCTGGGCTTCGATGCCGCCTCGGCGACGGGCGCCACCCTCCACCTGCTCGGCTCCGTCCCCGGCTACGGCAAGCTGGGCGCCACCTGCATCGCCGACAGCGCAGCCGAGGCCGAGGCCCTCTACGGGCGGGTCACCGCCGTCATCGCCGGCTGATCCCCTTCAGCTGGGAGGTCGGCGCCACCCCGGCCGCCGGCTGCGGGGCCGGCGTCGGTGGTCCTTGGCTGCCCACCTGGGTACCCCCGCGGGTCGTGCAGGCCGGGAACGCCGTGCCGTAGACGTTGGCGAACCACTGGTTGTGGTCGCACGGTCGGTCGGTGCTGTTGTCGATCAGGTCGAAGCGGTCGGGCAGGCCCGCGGTGTCGTTGTTCACCGCCGTGTTCTGGACGATGGTGTTGTTGGTGGCGCCGTAGAACGCGTGTGGGCCCAGGTCGCCGGCGACGACGGAGATCCCGCTGCCACCGTTGCGCTCGGCCCGGTTGCCCTGGATGAGGTTGCCCGACGGGTTGTTGTTGAAGGGGAAGGCGATGAGGGAGATGCCCGCCACCGGCGGCCCCTGACCGTTCTCGAACGAGAAGTTGTCGAGGATCTGGTTGTCGGTGTTGGCCGGGTTCGCCGGCGAGAAGACCGGGCAGGGGGGGAGGTCGGGGTTGGCGATGGGGTCGGAGCAGGTCACGCCGAAACCGGAGATGTCGCGGGCGAGCACCGAGTGCACGGTGATGCCCTCGTTCAAGCTGCCCGACACGGTGTTGGCCGAGACCACGTTCTGGGTGGCGCCCGGACCTTCGATGCGGATCCCCATGTCGCCGAAGCAGGTCATGGAGTCCTTGACCGTGTTGTGGTTGATCAGGTTGCCGCGGGGGACGGGCCCCGCCAGCTGGCCCGTGGTCGGGTTGGTGTCGGCGACGAGGCTGATCCCACTGAACGGACCGTTGTGCACGGACTGGTTGTTCTGGACGCGGTTGCCGACCGAGGAGACGATCACGATGCCGTCGCCGAGCAGCCCCGGCGACTGGGTGTGCACCTCGGTTTCACAGGGCGCGATGTTGTCGTGGGCGACCATGTTCTGGACGGTGTTGGCGCTCCCCCGCTGCACCACGACGCCGGCGGCGAAGTGATCGACAGACCCGCCGGTCACGATCACGCCGGTGGTCTTCTGCAACCGGATACCGGCGAAGTCGCCCTTCGCCTCAGGGGCGGCGTTGCCGAACACCCGGTGCCCGTTGAGGTCGAGGGTGATGTGGTCGGCGGTGACGATGAGGCCGTCACCGCGACAGGGCCCGACATCGGACGTGAGTGTGGTGTTCCGGGTCACCTTGGCCCCGCACGCCACCTTGGTGGCCGCACCGGCAGACGTGATCGTCGATCCGAGGAGCACGAGGCTCACGGCCGCCCCGAGGACCAGCGTCGTTCGAACACCCTTCATGGGAGCCATCCTTTTCGCTTGGGATGCTTCTCTCGGCTCCCGTGGCGTTCGCCACCCCGCAGGTCCACGTGAGCTGTGTGCGAGCACGCTACCCCCGCCCGGGCCGCCCGCGTCGGGCTGGGCAGCTATCCCGCGCCCACGACGGCCTGGATCTGCTCCACCCGGAAGTCGTTGAGGGTCCCCGTGGTCTGCTGGCCGCCGAGTTGGCCGCTGACCGGGCCCAGCCGCCAGGTCGCCCCCCAGGTCTCGGTGACGGAGACGTCGTAGGTCCCGACGTTGATGTAGGTGTGGGTGATCTGGCCGTCCGGCCACGGGGCTCCCTCGACCGAGTACGGCCCCGTGGTCTCACCGTCGCCCCAGTCGACGGAGTACGTGGCGCCCGAGTCGATCTCGAGAGGCCCGATGGGCGTGGACCTGGTGAACACCTGGTGGAGCCGGCCACGGGTCTCCAGGTAGGCGGGCTTACCGGTGATGGCCCACCCCGGCGCGATGTAGGGCTGGGGCTTGGGCAGGTCGACCTGCTCCCAGCCCTGCATGGCAACCGTCCTCGCATCGATCACCGGCGTACCCGGCCCGCCGGGGTCGGACGGGCATCGTGGGTAGTTGGAACCAATCGGTCCGGTCTCGTTCCCGAAATCGGTCCCGGGCGTGAACGGGCTGTCATCGGGCAGGGGTATGGCCCGCCTGCGCAGGC
Organism: Acidimicrobiaceae bacterium; assembly: GCA_039649175.1. Classification (GTDB taxonomy): domain Bacteria; phylum Actinomycetota; class Acidimicrobiia; order Acidimicrobiales; family AC-14; genus DATAQC01. The sequence goes on along the minus strand of JBBWZS010000146.1, from coordinate 143 downwards.
ACGGCCCGTCGGGTCCGTCGACGACATCGTCGACGTAGACCACCCGAGGGGTCGGCTTACCAACCGCCCCTATGCTGCCCCCGCCGGTTGAGCCCGGGGACCCCTCCAGTGTCTGCTGCACGCCCCAGGGACACGAGTATCCA
>JBBWZS010000118.1:0-10528 GCA_039649175.1 Acidimicrobiaceae bacterium | reverse complement strand
CGCCAGCGCTTGGTCTTGGACAGCGGCCGGGTCTCGGCCACGCGCACGCGGTCGCCGACCCTGATGTCGTTGCCCTCGTCGTGGGCGTGCACCTTCTTGGTGCGCTGCACGGTCTTGGCGTAGCGACGGTGACGGACCCGTTCGACCACGGCGACCACTGCGGTCTTCTCCATGGCCACGGACACGACGAGGCCCTCGCGCACCTTGCGCCGGTTGTCGCGCTCTTCAGGGTCGGGGGTGGGTTGATCAGCCATCACTGGGCTCCTTGTCCGCCTCTTGTGCACCTGAGGTGTCTTCTGCCTGGGCGGCACGGCGGCGGCTGGCCAGCACCCGGGCCCGGCGGCTGACCTTCTCCACTTCCTGGGCCTCGGGGCTGGGCTGGTCGGCCTCGGCTACACCCTGGCCCGCCTCGGCGGCGGCAATCTCGCGCTCACGCAGCAGCGTGTTCACCCGCGCCACCTCCCGCCGCACCTCGGACAGCCTCGAGTAGTTGTCGAGCTGGCCGGTGACGTGCTGGAAGCGCAGGTTGAACAGCTCCTGGCTGGCCTCGGCCAAGCGGTTCTCCAGCTCCTCGTCATGCAGCTCACGAAGCTCACCAGCCTGGGTCATGTGACCACCTCATCGGAACGGACGACGACCTTGGCCTTGATGGGCAGCTTCTGGATGGCCCGGTCCATGGCCTCGCGGGCCAGGGCCTCGTCGACACCGGCCAGCTCGAACAGGATGCGCCCGGGCTTGACCACCGCCACCCAGTGCTCGGGGTTGCCCTTGCCCGAGCCCATCCGGGTCTCGGCCGGCTTCGCCGTCACCGGCTTGTGCGGGAAGATGTTGATCCAGACCTTGCCACCGCGCTTGATGTGGCGGGTCATGGCGATACGGGCGGCTTCGATCTGGCGGGCGGTGATCCAGCCCGGCTCCATGGCCTGGATCCCGAAGTCGCCGTAGGAGATCTGCGTCCCCCCCTTGGCCGTGCCGGTACGGCGGCCGCGGTGCTGCTTGCGGTGCTTGACCCGCTTGGGCATCAACATGGCTACTCGTCCCCGCTGCGGAAGTGGGGCGCCTCGTGCTGCTCGCGCAGGCGACGCTCGATCTCTTCTTCCTCGGCCAACAGGCGCTCGAGGTCGGGGTCGGCCTCCTTGATGACCGGGGGCGCCCCCGTGGTGCCGTCGTCGGCCGCCGGGGTGACTGCACCCTCCTCGCCCTCGGGGCGACGCTTGCCGCCACCGGCGGAGATGATGCGCTTGGGCCGGGGACTGCCCGAGGTCTCGCCCACGGCCATGGCCGCCTCACGGGAGATCTTGTCCTCGGTGGAGGTCTTGTAGGGGAGGATGTCGCCCTTGTAGATCCAGGTCTTCACGCCGATGCGCCCGAACGTGGTACGGGCCTCGCGAAAGCCGTAGTCGATGTCGGAACGCAGCGTGTGCAGGGGGACACGACCCTCGCGGTACCACTCGCTGCGAGCCATCTCCGAGCCACCCAGGCGGCCCGAGCACTGCACCCTGATGCCGAGAGCCCCGGCCTTCTGGGCGGTCTGCACGGCACGCTTCATGGCCCGGCGGAAGCTGACGCGCCCGGCCAGCTGGTCGGCCACGCCCTGGGCGATGAGGGCGGCGTCGAGCTCGGGCTGCTTGATCTCCTGGATGTTGAGCTGGATCTTGGGGTTCTTGGTCATGGCCGCCAGGTCGGAGCGGAGGCGGTCGGCCTCGGCTCCCCGGCGTCCGATGACGATGCCGGGGCGGGCGGTGTGGACGTCGACCCGGAGGCGGTCACGCGTGCGCTCGACCTCGGTGCGGCTGATGGCGGCGTGGGGCAGCTGGCGCATCAGGTAGTCGCGGATCTTCCAGTCCTCGATGAGGTAGTCGGTGTACTCGCGCCTGCGGGTGCTGAACCACCGTGACTTCCAGTCGGTGGTGACCCCGAGGCGGAACCCGTACGGGTTGACCTTCTGACCCATGCCTACTCCTTGCCCTCTGGCCGCTCGCCGGAGGCCGTCTCGTCGTGTGTGGCCGGGTCGTCGGTCGGCGTGCTGTCGTCGGTCGGCGTGCTGTCGTCTGTCGTGGTGGCGTCGTCGGTCGTGATCGGGTCGTCGGCGCCGGTCGAGACGGGCTCGTCGACCTCGACCGCCGGCGCCTCGCCGCTCTCGGTGGTGGCGGAGGACTCGGCCGCTCTCTGGGCCCGGCGCCTGGTGGGACGGCCGCCTTCGTCCTGCCCGGTGCGGCGACGCCGACGTTCGGCCACCGCCGCCGGGCGCTCGGTGCGACGCCGGGCCAGCGAGGACTCGGGCAGACGGCTGACGATCACCGTGATGTGACAGGTGCGCTTGCGGATGCGGGTGGCCCGGCCGCGGGCCCGGGGACGCCAGCGCTTGAGGGTGGGGCCCTCGTCGGCGAAGCACGCCGACACGAACAACTCGTCGGACACCACCTGCTGGTTGTGCTCGGCATTGGCCACCGCCGAGGCCAGCACCTTGGACACCAGGATGGCGGCGTCGCGCTCGCAGAACCGCAGGATGTCGAGGGCCCGCTCCACGTCGTGGCCACGGACGAGGTCGAGGACCTCGCGCACCTTGTAGGGCGACACCCGCACGTAGCGGGCCACCGAACGGGCGGTGGCGTTGGTGGGTTCGACGGCGCGCGCCCGCCCCTGCGGGCGGGTCTTCAGGACGGGGTGCTCGTTGAGCTTGGGACCGGGCATGACTAGCGCCTCCCCGCCCGTTCCTGGCCGGCGTGGTACCGGAAGGTGCGGGTGAGGGCGAACTCGCCGAGCTTGTGGCCGACCATCGACTCGGTGATGTAGACGGGCACGTGCTTGCGGCCGTCGTGGACGGCGACGGTGTGACCGACCATGTCGGGGATGATCGTGGAGCGGCGGGACCAGGTCTTGATGACCCGCTTCTCCTGCTTGGCGTTGAGGGCGTCGACCTTCTTCAACAGGTGCTCGTCGACGAAGGGTCCCTTTTTGAGGCTGCGGGCCATGATCGTTACCTCCGGGCGCCGCGCGACCGGCGGCGGCGGATGATGAGTTTTTGGGACGGCTTGGTGGTGTCGCGGGTGCGACCCTCGGTCTTGCCCCACGGCGACACCGGGTGGCGACCACCCGAGGACTTGCCCTCGCCGCCGCCCAGGGGGTGGTCGACGGGGTTCATGGCCACACCCCGGGTCTGGGGGCGCACACCCTTCCAGCGGTTGCGACCGGCCTTGCCCACCGAGATCAGCTCGGCCTCGGCGTTGCCGACCTCGCCGATGGTGGCCCGGCAGTCGATGGGCACGCGCCGCATCTCGGTGCTGGGCAGGCGCAGGGTGGCGAACAGGCCCTCCCTGGCCACCAACTGGATGCTGGCGCCCGCGCCCCGGCCCATGCGGCCGCCGGCACCGGGCTTCAACTCGACGTTGTGCACGGTGGTACCGACGGGGATGTAGCGCAGGGGCAGGGCGTTTCCGGGGCGGATCTCCGCCCTGCGCCCGCTTTCGAGCATGTCGCCGACCTTCACCTTGGCGGGGGCCAGGATGTAGCTCTTCTCGCCGTCGAGGTAGTGCAGGAGGGCGATGCGGCAGTTGCGGTTGGGGTCGCGCTCGATGGCGGCGACGCGCGCCGGCACACCGTCCTTGTTGCGCTTGAAGTCGATGACGCGATAGCGACGCTTGTGGCCGCCGCCGCGGTGGCGCGCCGTGATGCGGCCGTTGGCGTTGCGCCCACCGGTGCTCGGCAGGGGTTCCAGCAGGGCGCGCTCGGGCGCCTTGTCGGTGAGCTCGGCGTAGTCGGAGACGGTCTGGAACCGACGGCCGGCGCTCGTGGGGTTTCGCTTGCGGAGGGGCATGAGAGTCCTTAGGTCTCGAACAGGTCGATGCGGGCACCGGGGGCGAGCGTGACGATCGCCCGCTTGGTGCTGGCACGGGTCCCGAACGTGAACTGGCGGCGGTTGCGCTTGCGCTTGCCCTTGCGGTTGAGCGTGTTCACCTTGACCACCCGGACGTTGAAGATGTCCTCGACGGCCTGGCGGATCTCGATCTTGGAGGAATCGGGATCGACCACGAAGGTGTACACGCCGGTGTCGAGCAGGGCGTAGGACTTCTCGCTGACCACCGGGCGCAGGATGATGTCGCGGGGGTTCTTCACGCCTGGTCCTTGTCTGTGGTGGGCACCGTGGAGCGGGTGAACACGACCCAGTCGTTGCACAAGATGTCGTAGGCGTTGAGCTCGGATGCCTTCAGGAGCTGCACCTCGGGGAGGTTGCGGAACGACTTGGCGGCCACGTCCTCATCGGGGCCCAGGACCAGCAGCACCTTGCCGGTGAGGCCCAGGGCGCCCAGAGCGGCCTTGGCCTCGCGCGTTCGGGGGGTGGTGAACTCCCAGGCGTCGACGACCATCACGCGGTTCTCGGCGGCCCGGTCGGACAACGCCGATCGCAGGGCCAACTGGACCATCTTCTTGGGCGTGCGCTGGCGGTAGCTCCGGGGCTTCGGCCCGAGAGCGACGCCACCGCCGCGCCAGTGCGGCGCACGGGTGGAACCCTGTCGAGCACGACCCGAGCCCTTCTGCCGCCACGGCTTGCGACCACCGCCGGAGACCTCGGCCCGGGTCTGGGTGGCCTGGGTGCCACTGCGGGCGGCAGCCAGCTGGGCCACCACGACCTGGTGCATGACGGCCATGTTGGGGGTGACCTCGAACACTGCGGGATCGAGGTCGACCGAGCCCTGGGCCTGGCCCGACGATGTGCGGATCTCCACGCTGGCCACGGTTACGCCGATCCCTTGCCGGCGACGGCCTTGACGGCGTTGCGGATGAGCACCAGACCGCCCCGCGGGCCGGGGATGGCACCTTTGACCAGGACCAGATCACGCTCGGCGTCGGCTTGCACGACCTCGAGGTTCAAGGTGGTCACCTGCTGGCCACCCATGCGGCCGGCCATGCGCGTGCCCTTGAACACCCGTGACGGGGTGGCGCAGGCGCCGATGGCGCCGGGGGCGCGGTGCACCTTGTGGGAGCCGTGCGATGCGGGCAGGCCCTTGAAGTTGTGGCGCTTCATCACTCCGGCGAACCCCTTGCCCCGGCTCACTCCGGTGACGTCGACGCGCTCCCCTGCCGTCCACAACTCGGCGGTGAGCTCACCGCCCACCCGGTAGCTGGCCGTGTCGTCGATACGCAGCTCCACCAGGTGCTTGCCGGGCTCGACGTCGGCCTTGGCGAAGTGGCCGGCTTCGGGCTTGGTGAGCTTGGAGGCCTTGGTGAAACCCACGGTCACCTGCAGGGCGCTGTAGCCGTCCTTCTCGGGCGTCTTGACCTGGACCACACGGCAGGGCTGCACGCGCACGACGGTCACAGGTATGGCCCGGTTCTGGTCGTCCCAGACCTGGGTCATACCTACTTTCTCGCCGACGATCGCTCTCGTTGCCATCGTTGTTGGCCTCTACGCTCGTTCTCTGAGTCGGGGTTTCTGGCGGGTCACACGCGGACGCTCCGCACGGGCGAGCCCGGCGGAGCGACGTTGGTTTGTGCCTCGAGGTACCGACCGGGGCCGGCCACCGAGGACGTCGAAATGCGGGGTGTGTGGAGCGCAGGGCTCCGGGACAAAGTCGAGTATAGCGAGTGTGGCGCAAGCCTCCCGCAGCCCGAACGTGCGGGCCGGCGGAGATCAGGCCTGTTGGATCTTGATCTCGATGTCGACGCCGGCGGGAAGGTCGAGGCGCTGGAGAGAGTCGACGGTCTTGGGCGTGGGCTCGAGGATGTCGAGCAGGCGCTTGTGGACCCGCATCTCGAAGTGCTCCCGGGAGTCCTTGTCCTTGAACGGTGACCGGATCACCGTCCAGCGGCGCTTCTCGGTGGGCAGGGGGATGGGCCCCCGGACCAGAGCCTGGGTGCGGACGACCGTCTCCACGATCTTCTTCGTCGACTGGTCGACCACCTCGTGGTCGTAGGCCTTGAGCCGGATGCGGATCTTCTGAGCCATGAGGTGCTCGCTCTACTTCAAGATCTTGGTGACTCGACCGGCGCCCACCGTGCGGCCGCCCTCGCGGATGGCGAAGCGCAGCCCTTCGTCCATGGCGATGGGCTGGATCAGCTCCACGTTCACCTGGACGTTGTCACCGGGCATGACCATCTCGGTGCCCTCGGGCAGGGTGATCTGGCCGGTGACGTCGGTGGTGCGGAAGTAGAACTGCGGGCGGTAGTTGTTGAAGAAGGGGCTGTGGCGCCCGCCCTCGTCCTTGTTCAGGACGTAGACCTGGCCCTCGAAGTTGGTGTGGGGCGTGATCGAACCCGGCTTGCACAGCACCTGGCCCCGCTGCACGTCCTCCTTCTTGGTGCCTCGCAGCAGCACGCCGACGTTGTCGCCGGCCTGGCCCTGGTCGAGGAACTTGTGGAACATCTCCACGCCGGTGCACACCGTCTGCTGGTTGGGCTTCAGGCCGACGATCTCGACCTGGTCGCCGACCTTGACGATGCCCTGCTCCACCCGGCCGGTGACGACAGTGCCGCGACCGGTGATGGTGAAGACGTCCTCGATGGGCATGAGGAAGGGCTTGTCGATCTCGCGCTGGGGCTCGGGGATGAAGTCGTCGACCGCCGCCATCAACTCGTTGATGTGCGGGACCCACTCGGGGTCGCCCTCGAGAGCCTTCAGCGCCGAAACCCGTACCACCGGGGTGTCGTCACCGGGGTACTCGTTGTCGGAGAGCAGCTCCCGGACCTCGAGCTCGACCAGGTCGAGGAGCTCGGGGTCGTCGACGGCATCGGCCTTGTTGAGGGCGACGACGATGTAGGGCACGCCCACCTGGCGGGCCAGCAGCACGTGCTCCCGGGTCTGGGGCATGGGGCCGTCGGCGGCGGAGACCACGAGGATGGCTCCGTCGACCTGGGCGGCGCCGGTGATCATGTTCTTGATGTAGTCGGCGTGACCGGGCATGTCGACGTGGGCGTAGTGACGCTTGGGGGTCTCGTACTCCACGTGGGCGATGGCGATCGTGATGCCTCTCGCCTTCTCCTCGGGCGCCTTGTCGATCTGGTCGAACGGCGTGAACGCCACCGAGTCGTCCTGCTCGTGCAGCACCTTGGTGACGGCCGCGGTGAGCGTGGTCTTGCCATGGTCGATATGGCCCATGGTTCCCACGTTGATGTGCGGCTTGGTGCGCTCGAATTTCTTCTTGGCCATGAAAAGACTCCTGAATCCCTAGCTCGACCAGATTCTGGCTGACAACGCCGCCTACTCGCCCCGCACCCTGGCGACGACCTCGCGAGAGATCGACTCGGGCGTTTCCTGGTACGAGTGGAACTGCATGGTGTACGTCGCTCGACCCTGGGTCCGCGACCGTAGATCGGTAGCGTAGCCGAACATCTCGGCCAGCGGTACCTGAGCCCTGATCACCTGGCTGTTCCCGCGTTGCTCCATACCCTCGATGCGGCCCCGGCGGCTGGAGAGGTCGCCGATCACGTCGCCCATGTACTCGTCGGCGGTGACCACCTCGACGGCCATGATGGGCTCGAGGAGCACGGCGTCGGCCAGGCGGGCGGCCTTCTTCACGGCCAGCGACCCGGCGATCTTGAACGCCATCTCCGACGAGTCGACGTCGTGGTACGACCCGTCGATCAGCGTGGCCCGGACGTCGGACATCGGATAGCCGGCCAGCACGCCGTTCTGCAGCGCCTCCTGGATGCCGGCGTCGACCGACGGGATGTACTCCTTGGGGACGTCGCCGCCTTTGATCTTGTCGACGAACTGGTAGCCGCCACCGGGACCGGTCGGTTCGAGGTCGATCACCACGTGGCCGTACTGGCCCCGACCGCCCGTCTGGCGGATGTAGCGCTCCTCGACCTTGCACGCCGCCTTCTTGATGGTCTCGCGGTAGGCCACCTGGGGCTTGCCCACGTGGGCGTCGACCTTGAACTCCCGCAGCATGCGGTCAACCAGGACCTCCAGGTGCAGCTCGCCCATGCCGGCGATGATCACCTGGCCGGTGTCCTCGTCGGTGTGCTTCTGGAACGTGGGGTCCTCGTCGGACAGGCGCTGGAGGGCCTCGCTGAGCTTCTCCTGGTCGATCTTGGTGCGCGGTTCGATGGCCACGTGGATCACCGGCTGGGGGAACTCGAGGGACTCCAGCACGATGGGCGCGTCGGGGTCGCAGAGCGTGTCGCCCGTGGACGTGTTCTTGAAGCCCACGGCAGCCACGATGTCGCCGGCGTAGACGGCCTGCTTGTCCTCGCGGTGGTTGGCGTGCATCTGCAGGATGCGCCCGATGCGCTCCTTGCGGTCGCGGGTCGAGTTGAGGATGGCCGCGCCCTTCTGGAGCGACCCCGAGTACACCCGGAAGTAGGTGAGCTTGCCCACGTGGGGGTCGCTCATGATCTTGAACGCCAGCGCCGCGAAGGGGGCGGAGTCGTCCGGGGGACGCTCGAGCTCCTCGATGCCCTTGACGTCGAGGCCGGTCACCGGCGGGAGGTCGACGGGGCTGGGCAGGAAGTCGATGACGGCGTCGAGGAGGGGCTGGACCCCCTTGTTCTTGAACGCCGAGCCGGCCAGCACGGGCACCACGGCGTTGTCGATGGTGGCGGTGCGCAGCGCCTTGCGCAGGTCGTCGGCGGTGATGGCCTCCTCGCCCACGTACTTCTCCATGATGTGGTCGTCGTGGCTGGAGAGCACGTCGACGAGCTGGTGACGCCACCGCTCGGCCTCGTCGAGCATGTCGGCGGGGATGTCGAGCACCTCCCAGTGCTCGCCCATGCCCTCCTCCCACACCAGCGCCTTCATGCCGATGAGGTCGATGACGCCCCGGAAGCCGCCCTCGGCTCCGATGGGTACGTGGATGACCGCCGGGCTGGCGTCGAGGCGGTCGGTGATCTGGGCCACCGCCTTGAAGAAGTCGGCCCCGATGCGGTCCATCTTGTTGATGAAGCAGATGCGGGGCACCTTGTACTTGTTGGCCTGGCGCCACACCGTCTCGGTCTGGGGCTCGACGCCGGCCACCGCGTCGAACACGGCGACGGCGCCGTCGAGCACCCGCAGCGACCGCTCGACCTCGACGGTGAAGTCGACGTGGCCCGGGGTGTCGATGATGTTGATCCACATGTCGCGCCAGCGGCACGTGGTGGCCGCCGAGGTGATGGTGATCCCCCGCTCCTGCTCCTGGACCATCCAGTCCATGACCGCTGCGCCCTCGTGGACCTCACCGATCTTGTAGGTCCGGCCGGTGTAATACAGGATGCGCTCGGTCGTGGTGGTCTTGCCCGCGTCGATGTGCGCCATGATCCCGATGTTGCGGGTCCGGCTGAGCGGGAATTCTCGGATCACAGGTGCTTCGGCCATAGCAAAGCTCTCTCAGAAATAGTGTTCTGTGTCAGCGCGAGCGCCTGTGGCGCCCGTGGGACTACCAGCGATAGTGGGCGAACGCCTTGTTGGACTCGGCCATCTTGTGCACGTCCTCGCGGCGCTTGACTGCGGTGCCGATGCCGTTCGAGGCGTCGAGGAGCTCGTTGGCCAGACGCTCGGCCATGGTCTTCTCCCGGCGCTGCCGCGAGTAGCCCACCAACCAGCGGATGGCCAGGGTGGTCGCCCGCCGAGGCCGCACCTCGATGGGCACCTGGTAGGTGGCGCCACCGACCCGGCGGCTCTTCACCTCGAGCTGGGGCCGGACGTTCTCCATGGCCCGCTTCAAGGTGGAGATGGGCTCGGTGCCGGTCTTGTCCTTCACGATCTCCAAGGCGTCGTACATCATGCGCTCCGACAGCGAACGCTTGCCCCGCTGCATCACCTTGTTGACGAACTGGGTGACCAGCACGGAGTGGAAGATCGGGTCGGGCATGAGCTCGCGCCGCGGCGGGGGTCCCTTGCGGGGCATCGTCTACTTCTCTCTCTTGGCGCCGTAGCGGCTGCGGGCCTGCTTGCGGTCGCGGACGCCGGATGCGTCGAGCACGCCCCGGATGATCTTGTAACGCACGCCCGGGAGGTCTTTCACCCGGCCGCCACGCACCAGCACGATGGAGTGCTCCTGCAGGTTGTGGCCGACGCCGGGGATGTAGGCGGTGACCTCCTGGCCGGTGGTGAGCCGGACCCTGGCCACCTTGCGGAGCGCCGAGTTCGGCTTCTTCGGCGTGTGGGTGTAGACGCGCGTGCACACCCCCCGCCGCTGCGGGGCACCCTTGAGGGCTGGGGTCTTGGTCTTCTCGAGCTTGCGCTCGCGACCGGTACGCACGAGCTGGGCAATGGTGGGCAAAGCGAGAACCTCTCAGACGCGAACCACTCGATTGTAGTCGACCGCCGGACGACCACCTTTTCCCTAGATCAGCTGGCGGCGTCCTCGGGGCTGGCGACCAGGTAGGCGCTCTCGGCCTGGTCACCGTCGCCTCCGTCGGCTGCGGGGGGCGCCACCCCCTCGGGCAGCGGCATGGGTCCGGTGTCGCCCGGTCCGCCGGTGGTGGTGCCGATGTTGGCCAGCCAGGCGGCCAGGTCGGTGTCGGTGTCCGACGAGTAGTAGGACAGCGGCTCGTAGTCGGGCGCCTGGATGTCGAGGTTGCGGTAGCGCTCCATGCCCGTGCCGGC
>JBBWZS010000114.1:0-6308 GCA_039649175.1 Acidimicrobiaceae bacterium | reverse complement strand
TCGACCACCTGGTCGAAGCCCACGTACGGGGCAGGATCGTCGTCACGATCCAGGCAGCTCGGGCGGCGGCGGCGCGGCGGCCTGCCTCAGCTGCGTCCCATGGCGCGTGGCGAAGGCAGGAACCTGCCGGTGCGTCGCCGGTACCGCGGGAACTCCTCGGGATGGGTCCGGGCCAGCACCGGCTCCTCGACGCCCCGGACGATCACCTCTGACGCCACCACGTGGAGCACGACCCCGCACAGGGACACGATCGACGGCACGCCCACCGCCACACCGACCGACGCCATCAGGCAGGCCAGGTAGAAGGGGTTCCTGACCCGGGCGAAGGGCCCGGTGGTCACCAGGTGCCCGCTCGCCTCGATGCCTGCCCGCCACTCCGACGCCAGGTGGTGCTGGGCCCACAGCCCGAGGGCGATGGCACCCGCCAGGGTGACCACGGTCACGACCAGGCGCAGGCCGCCACCACCGAGGCCGATCGGGTCGACGACGCCGAGGAGGCCGAGCACGGGGCCGGCGAGGCTGACGGCGCAGGCCGCCCCACACAGGGTCTCCCCCACCGCGTCGGTACGGGAGATGGGCCTCCGCCACGCCGACTCACCCGTCCGCCGCTTGGCATCGACGGTTCGCCAGCCGAACAGGACGGCCAGGAAGGCGGCGTAAACGACGAGGGCAACGATTTCGAGCACCGTCATTCGCCCATCATCGTCGACCGGCCCACCGCCCACCGGGCCACGCTTGGCGCCCATGGCCTGGCTGCGTCAGGATCGTCGCCCTTGAGGTCGTGGTGGGACGCCGTCATGGCCCGGACGCCGGCGCCCCGACCGTGGGTCGTGGCCGTGACGTTGATCGCCGCCGCTGTCGTCGTCGGGTGGCCACAGGCCTGGAAGCTGAGCCGCCAGGTGATCACCATGGCCCACGAAGGCGGCCACGCCATGGTCGGCCTCCTGGCCGGCCGGCGCCTGAGTGGCATCCGCCTGCACTCCGACACAAGTGGCGTCACGGTGACGTCCGGTCGGGCCCGGGGAATCGGCATGATCGCCACCGTCGCCGCCGGCTACGTGATGCCGTCGATGCTGGGGCTGGGCGCGGCCTGGCTGGTGGCCTCCCGCCATGTGGGGGCGCTGCTGTTCACCAGCCTGTTCCTGCTGGCTGCCATGTTGGTCGCCGTGCGCAACGTCTTCGGCGTGCTCAGCGTGGCGTCGTGCGCCGTCGTCTTCTTCGCGGCGGTGTGGTCCGGCTCGGCGACGCTGCAGGCCCTGCTGGCGTGGACCTTGACCTGGCTCCTGCTCCTCGGTGGCCCCCGCCCCATCTGGGAGCTGCAGCACACCCGCCGCCGGCACCGGGCGCTGACCTCCGACGCCGATCAGCTGGCGTCGCTCACCCACCTGCCTGCACTGCTGTGGGTGGCGGTGTTCGCCACGGTGGCGCTGAGCGCCCTGGCCGTCGGCGCCCGGTGGCTCGTCCTGACCGTCTCGTGAGCCGGGTCAGATCGATCGGGTCAAAGCGACCGCGTCAGGCCGACCGGGCCAGGGCGACGGTGGACACGGCGGCGAGGAGGCCCTGCTGGCTGAGCGGCCGCCACTGCGTGGCTTCGGGCGGGCCGTCGGACAACACGGTGAACCCCGACGAGAGGTCGACGTCGGCCAGCGGATGGTTCGGGAACCGGAGGCTGACCACGTCATCGGACGGCTTCGACGCCAGTCGGGTCACAGGTGCCGGCATTCGCATTCGCACGCCTTTCTGGCCTTTGGTGGCGACTCTCGCCGGTGCCTCCCGAGCTCCGGCGCGAGCCCTTGTCCCCCGATCATTCCTGAGGGGGAGCCCCTCGACAATCGCCCGAACGGACCTTTCTCGGTAGTCCGAAAGGACTACCCCGAGCCTCGCGACGGAGCGCTAGTGGCCTCCGCCGAAGGCCAGCGCGGCGACCAGGTCCATGGGGACGACTTCGGCCAGGGCCTGTTCGATGTGGAAGCTCCAGGGCTCGTCCCCGGCGACGGTGACGGCGACCTCGGTCACCATGTCGGAGCACCGCGGATCGGTGCCTGGCTTCTCGGTGATGGCGATGGAGGCGTCGTCGGGCAGGGACAACTCGGCCCGGACCCAGGACTCCAGCTGCGAGGCGGTCGTCGATCCGTCGGTCACGGCTGCGAGCCTATCGGCGCCGCTACTGCTTTCCGTCGGGGTCGGCGACCACTCCCAGGCGGCTCATCTGGCGGGTGGTCGACTCGGCCACCGCCGCCTCCATGGCCTGGGCCAGCACCGCTGCCACCGCCTTCATCGCCGTGGGGCGGACCCGCACCAGGGCATCGGTGACCTCGGGCAGGCGCTCGGGGGGCATGCACTCGGCCACGAACGGCTCCCACACGTGGCGCTCGAACAGGGCCACGAAACGATCGGCCACCCGTGCCAGGTCGTGGGTCAACAAGATGTGCTCGTCGAGCACCGCCGACAGGGGGATGCCGGCGGCCACCAGGTCGGCACCGGCCCGCAGCAGGGTCGGGCTCGGCACCCGCCAACCGTCGCCGCTGCCGTCGGACACCAGCAGGCCGGCGGCCACCGCCCGTTCCCCGAGGGTGGGGTCGTCGGCGATCTCGGGGAAGAGGCGCCGGAGCTGGCCGGTGTCGATGGCCCCCGGGGCCTCGTCGGTCCACGGGGCGGTCAGCGCCTCCTCGAAGCCCAACACGTCGGAGAGGCTGCGACCGTCCTCCCAGGCGTCGAGGAGAGCCCGGATGGCAGCCAGCGAGAAGCCCTGGGCCTGGAGGTGGGCGATGTAGCGCAGCCGCGCCAGATGGCCGTCGTCGTAGAGGCCGACCCGCCCCGACAGCCGGGGGTGGGGCAGCAACCCGTCGGTCTGGTAGGCGCGGATGGTGCGGGTGGTGACGTCGGCCGCCCGGGCCAGCTCGTCGATGGTCATAGGACGTGTCTCCCGTTGACTGTTACATCAATCGATGTTAGCATAGGGTCCGACATACAGGAGGTAGGGAGATGTCGAGCGTCATTCTTGCCGTTTCCGGGGGCTGGTCGCCGGAGATGTGGCTGTGGCTGGTCGTCCCCATCGGCATCTACTGCGGGGTGTCCCTCGGCCTGTTCGTCGCCGGGCACAGCGACCAGCCCGACAACTTCGTGGGCTTCTTCTTCCGCGAGATCGCCGACAGCCTGCGCCGGGCCACCGGCTTTCCCGGGTGGGCCATGGCCGGCGCCCTCACCGGGCTGCTGTTCCTCGGCATCGCGGTGATGGGCTTCTACTGGGACGTGGCCTGGCACATCGATCTCGGCCGTGACAAGGACCTGTTCACCCCGTCCCACGTCATGATCCTGGTGGGACTGGGCGGCCTGTTCTTCGCCGCCATGGTCACCGTGCTGTTCGCCTCCGTGGAGGAGGTCCAAACCCGCGTGCAGATCGGGTGGGTGCGGATCCCGCTGCCCGCCGCCCTCCTGGGCCTGTTCGGCTTCGGCGGCGCCAGCGCCTTCCCCCTCGACGCCCTGTGGCACGACGCCTATGGCATCGACGTCACCCTGTGGAGCCCGACCCACCTCCAGCTCATGGCAGGAGGCGCGCTGGCCACCATCGCCATCTGGCTGCTCATCGCCGAAGCGCTGCCCGACGCCCGCCCCACCCCACTGGGCCACGGCATCCACGCCCTGGCCGCCGGGGCCACCCTCACCGGCCTCACCATCTTCCAGGGCGAGTTCGACTTCGGCGTCCCCCAGTTCCAGGTGGTGTACCTGCCCGTGCTCATCGCCGCCGTCGCCGGCTTCGTCCTCGTCCTGGCCCGCCTGGCCATGGGCCGGGGGGGCGCAGTGAAGGCGGTCGCGGCCTACCTGGTGCTGCGAGGCCTGCTCGGCCTCATGATCGGCGAGGCCCTGGGCCACACGTTCCCCCGCTTCCCGCTGTACCTGCCCTCCGCCCTGATCGTCGAAGCCGTCGCCCTCTGGGTCGGCACCGGGCGCCGGTTCAACTTCGGCCTCGTCGCCGGAGCCCTCGTCGGCAGCGTGGGGCTGGTCCTGGAGATGATCTGGATCGCCGCCATCGGTTGGCGGGCGACGCTGCCTCTGGCCTCCATGGCCGAGGCTCTCGTGCTGGGCGTGGCCGCCGCCGTCGCCGGCGGGATCCTCGGCGCCGGTATGGGCCGTGCCTTCGGCGTCGGCCTCGACCACGAGGAGGCGGTGACCCGGGCGGCACCGGTGCCCGTCGCCGCCCTGGCTCTGGCCGGCGTCGTGCTGATCGCCGCCCTGGCCGTGCCCCTCCCCCGCCGGGTGGGTCACGTCGACGGCGTCGTCGCCGTCGAGCGCCAGGGCCCGGCCACGGCCACAGCCTCGTCACCCGAGGGCGGGGCGCTGGTCGACGTCACCCTGCGACCGGCCGACGCCGCCGACGGCGCCATCGTGTTCACCGTCACCTCCTGGCAGGGAGGGGGCACCGTCCACGCCGCCCTGCACAAGGTCGGTCCCGGCCACTACCGCACGACCACGCCCGTGCCCGTCAGCGGCTCCTGGAAGTCGATGGTCACCCTCGAGCGGGGCGACCAGGTGATGGCCGCCCCGGTGTACCTGCCGGCCGACGAGCAGATCGGCGCCCCCGCCATCCCCGCTCTGCCCTCCCGCGACGTCACCTTCGTCCGCAACACCAAGTTGCTCCTCCGTGAGCAACACGATGGCCCCGCCTGGCCGGCCCTGGCCGCCTACACCGGGCTGGCCCTCCTCCTCGCCGCGTGGGTCGCCCTCATCGCCTTCACCGTCACCCGCGTCTCCGCCGGCACCGACGGCAGGCTGTCGATGAACGACGCCGGGCGTGGCGGCCCGCCGCGACCGGGCGAGTCGGTCGGTGTCACGGGAGTCGGCGCCGCAACCAACGGCAACGGCCGGGCACCGGCACCGCCGAGGGCGCCGGCCGAGAGCGGTTGGTACGCATCGAGCGGATCGTCACCGGGCTGACATCCGGGGTTCCCGAGCCGAAGCCGGCCATGGCGGGAAGCCCGCAAGAGGGCCCGGTCACGGGATCTCCCGGTCAGGTAAGGACGTTGCCACCCGTGAGCTGCTGGTCATACATTGCTATCCGATACCCATTCCCACAACCCGTCCGAGCGCCGCTCGCACACGACACGTATTGGATGCGAGGGGACACTGTCAACGTAGACAATCGCTCTATCGTGCCTAGCCCTGACCTTGATCACGTGAGCCTTCGCCGCCGGCGACCATCCGGAGAGGGCGGCTTCCTCCGGCGTCGGATATCCCTCAACTTCGTCCACGGGGGACGGTAGCTTCACGCTCGGCGTTCGGCCACCCGGCCGAGTTCCCACCGAATCAGACCCAGCCATACCGTCGGATCACCCCTCAAGGAGGGTTTCCACGATGTTGTTGGCTCGCTGGCTTGCCGCCGTTCCGTCGTCCGGGAGGTCGACGACGATCTGGCGGCCCAGGTGACGGGGACCCCAGTGGCGTCGCCCTTCGCCGGCCCGGTGATCCTGGTCGACACCTCGGTCTGGGTTGACCACCTCCGCGTAGGCGATGCACTTCTGGCCCGGCTGCTCGACCGCGGCGAAACCCTCGGCCACCCCTGGGTCACGGGCGAGCTCGCGCTCGGGAATCTCCGGGAGGGATCAGAGGTCCTTCGATTGCTCGAACATCTCCCGCAGGCAACGGTCGCGACGGCAGCCGACTCCTCGAGTTCATCAACCGTCCTGACCTGTCCGGCCTGGGCATCGGCTACGTCGACGCGCAGCTGCTCGCGGCGACAATGCTGACCGGCGACGGACGGTTGTGGACCCGCGACCGTCGGCTGCGCTCCGTCGCCGAAAACTTGGGCGTGCACTATGCGTACCAACCCAGCTGACCGCAGCACGATCCGGCTGCGGGACGGTGACCGCGCCCGGGAGGGAACCCGCCCGTGCTCAGGCCGTGCGGGATGCCGGGCGCCGCGACACCGGTACCCGGGAGCGGCCCTTGGCCCGGGCCGCAGCCGGGGGACCGGACGCCACAGCCTTCCGGCGGGTCGCCGGCTTCGGCTGCTCTGCTCCCAGGGCTCCCGCCGCTACCGCCGACGCCCCGGAAGCTGCCGCCAGCGCGACGGCGATCGACGCCTCCAGGCGGGCCACGTCGGCCTTGGTCGCCAGGTTCAGGGCCGCGAACGCCTGGAGCTGCTCGTTCACCGAGGCGATCATCTTGACCATAGCCTTGCCCAGGAGGTCTTCGAGCTGGTCCTGGAGCACCTCGGCGACGGCATCGCGCACACTGTCGACGCTGCCTTCGGCCACGTTGCCGACCGCGCCCTTGAAGCTGTCCTTGGCCGAATCGAAGAGTCCCATAGC
>JBBWZS010000088.1:0-12653 GCA_039649175.1 Acidimicrobiaceae bacterium | reverse complement strand
CGGGGTGTACTCGTCCCACGCCACGAAGATCGCCGTCGTCCCCGAGCGGTACGCCGGGCTTGCCACCAGCCTGGGGAGCCATTCGCCCAGCCAGGTGTCTCCGGTGGCCACCCCGCAGTCGTGGGTGTCGTGGCACAGGTCGGGGGTGATGAACGAGAAGGCGGGCAGGGTGTCGTCGTCGAGGGCCTGGGCCAGGGCGCCGCTGGTGGTCGTCCCCAAGGCGATGTCGTCGGCCTCGCAGGCAGCCCGATCGCCGCCGCCGCCATTTCCCTCGGGCGCGGGCCCGGTGTAGTAGGCGGCAGGGTTGTGCTTCACCGCGTAGCTGCCCTTCGAGCTCAGGGTACAGGGGCCGGGCATGGCCTCCTCGTAGCTGATGGCCCGCCGGCCCGACGCCCGCACCTGGCGGAACAGGTTGTCGACAGCGAGGGGATGGGACGCGGGGTCGGCGTCGTCATGGATCCCCTGGGGGTCGCCCGAGGTGGCCCCGATGTAGTTGGGCAGCGAGGGACTCCCCACACTGGCGTAGTGGGTGGCGGTGCCACAGCGGTGGGCCAGGGCCGTCTCGAAGGGCGCCTGGGGGCTGCCGATCACCTGCCCGTAGGTGTGGTTCTCCATGAAGATCCACACCACGTGCTCGTACACCGGAGGCGGTGGGCCTGACGCGCTGCCACACTCCGGCGCTGCCGCGGTGATGGAGGCGGGCGGCAGGCTGGTCGTGGGTCGGGCCGTGGATGGGGTCGTGGATCGGGAGGCGCCGCCCCTCGGCCCGGCCACCGACCCCCCACACGCGGTGGCGCCGAGGATCATCACGGCCGCCAGTGCCCGAGCAGGCCAGGCCCTCATGGCCCCGATGGTAGGCCCGTGGCCGCCCGCGCCAGCAGGCCAGATTCAACAATTCCGACCTATTCGATGGATTATGTGGACTAGTTCGTCTACCCTGATCCCTCACGACCCAAACGGGAACCGAACGAGAGGATCTGATGACCGAATCGACCAGGCTGGTGCGCCGCACTGCGGCAGTTGCGGTGCTCATCGCCGTCGCCGCTGCGTGTGGCAGCTCGACCAGCAGCGGCAAGGCCGCCACCGGTTCCACGGTGGCGGGCCGGACGCTGCCGTCGGCCCAGCTCGCCTTGGTGGCTTACTCCACGCCCCAAGAGGCCTACGACAAGATCATCACCGCCTTCAACAAGACCTCCGAGGGCAAGAACATCACCTTCACCAAGTCCTTCGGGGCTTCGGGCGACCAGAGCCGGGCCGTCGAATCGGGCCTGGCCGCCGACGACGTGTCGTTCTCGCTCGAGCCCGACATGACCCGCCTGGTGAAAAAGGGCATCGTCGCCCCGACCTGGAACGGCGATTCCTCCAAGGGGATGATCACCGACTCGGTCGTGGTCCTCGTGGTCCGCAAGGGCAACCCCAAGCACATCCAGACGTGGGCCGACCTCACCAAGCCCGGTGTGGAGGTCATCACCGCCAACCCGTTCACCTCGGGCGGGGCCCGGTGGAACGTGATGGCCGCGTACGGCCAGGCCGTCAAGGCCCCGGGCGGGTCCGACCAGGCGGGCAGGGACTACCTCACCGCCCTGTTCAAGAACGTTCCCGTCCAGGACGACTCGGCCCGCAAGTCGCTCCAGACCTTCACCTCGGGCAAGGGCGACGTGCTCCTGGCCTACGAGAACGAGGCCATCTTCGCCCAGCAGAAGGGTCAGGCGATCGACTACGTCACCCCTGACTCGACCATCCTCATCGAGAACCCGGCGGCGGTGACCGCCAACTCGAAGAGCCCGGAGCAGGCCAAAGCCTTCCTCGACTACCTCCACGGCACCGAGGCGCAGACGATCTTCGCCGAAGCCGGCTACCGCCCGGTGCTGCCCGGCGTCAAGAGCCCCTACCCGTTCCCGAAGCCCGCCGCCCTGTTCACCATCGCCGACTTCGGGGGCTGGGCCGACGTCTCCAAGACCTTCTTCGACCCTGCCGGCAGCGTGATGGCCGACGTCGAGAAGGCCAAGGGCGTCTCGGTTGGCTGAGGCCCTGGCGGTCCTGACCCGCCCCGCCGATCCTGACCCGCCAGGCCTGCCGTTCCGGGCTCGGCGGGTCAGGCCCGGCACGGCACTGGGCGTCGGCGTGGCCACCCTGTGGCTGAGCCTGCTGGTGCTCATCCCCCTGGGTGCGGTCATCTGGCGGGCCAACGAGAAGGGCACCGGCGCGTTCTGGCGCGCCGTCACCGCACCGGAGGCGGCGTCGGCCGTCAAGCTCACCGTTGCCGTCGCTCTGGTGGTCTCGTTGATCAACGTGGTGTTCGGCACGCTCATCGCCTGGGTGCTGGTGCGCGACCAGTTCGTGGGCAAGCGCTTCCTCGACGCCCTCATCGATCTGCCCTTCGCCCTCCCCACCATCGTGGCCGGCCTGGTGTTGCTGGCCCTGTACGGGGTGAGCAGCCCGGTGGGGATCGAGCTCGCCTACACCAGGGCGGGCGTGGTCATGGCCCTGCTCTTCGTCACCTTGCCCTTCGTGGTGCGGACGGTGCAGCCGGTGTTGCTGGAGCTCGACAGCGACGCCGAAGAGGCGGCGGCCTCGCTGGGCGCCGGCAAGTTCACCACCTTCAGGCGCATCGTGTTGCCCAACCTGGTGCCGGCCATCGCCGCCGGCACGGCCCTGTCGTTCGCCCGGGCCATGAGCGAGTTCGGGGCGACGGTGCTCATCTCCGGGAACCTGCCGTTCAAGACCCAGGTGGCCTCGGTGTACACGTTCAACCAGATCCAGTCCGACAACACGCTGGGCGCCGCCGCCGTGGCCACGGTGTTGCTCGCCATCTCCCTCCTGGTGCTGCTCGGCCTCGACGTCATCCAACGATGGGCCGTCCGCCGTGGCTAGGCGAACGCTGCGAGTCGTCGCCCTGGCCTATCTAGCTGTGCTCCTCCTCGTGCCCCTCGGGCTGATCTTCTGGCGGACGTTCCAGCACGGGGCGGGGCCGGTGTGGCACTCGCTGACCACCCCGACGGCCCTGCACGCCTTCCGGGTCTCGGGCATCGTCGCCTTCTGGGCGGTGCTGTTGAACACCGTCTTCGGCGTCGGGGCGGCGCTGTTGCTGGTGCGCCACCGGTTTCCCGGAAAGCGACTGTTCAGCGCCCTCATCGATCTCCCCATCGCCGTGTCACCGGTCGTCGTGGGCCTGGCCCTCATCCTCGTGTACGGCAAGTTCTCACCCTTCGGCGGGTGGCTGCAGGGCCATGGCTTCCAGGTGATCTTCGCCCTGCCCGGCATGGTGCTGGCGACGACGTTCGTCTCCCTTCCCCTCGTGGTGCGCGAGCTGGCGCCCGTGCTGACCGAGATCGGCATCGAACAGGAGCAGGCGGCCTGGACGCTCGGCGCCGGTCGGTTCCAGGCGTTCCGGCGCATCACCCTGCCGGCCATCCGTTGGGCCCTGGGCTACGGAGTGGTGCTCACCCTGGCCCGCTCCCTCGGTGAGTTCGGCGCCGTCGCCGTCGTGTCCGGTCGCCTGGTGGGCCAGACCCAGACGGCCACCCTGGTCGTCGACGAGAGCTTCCAGAACTTCGACCAGGCCACCGCCTATGCCGTGTCCGTCACGCTGGCGCTCATCGCCATCGTCATCCTCGTGGTCGTCAACTTGATGCGACCGGAAGTGAAGGCCTGAATGGGCATCGCTGTCGCCAACGTCACCAAGCGCTTCGGCGAGTTCGTCGCTCTCGACGACGTGTCCGTCGACATCCCGTCGGGCTCGCTGACCGCGCTCCTCGGCCCGAGCGGTGGAGGCAAGTCCACCCTGTTGCGCATCATCGCCGGCCTCGAGAACCCCGATTCCGGCACCGTGGAGATCGCCGGTCAGGACTCGACCCGGCTTCCCCCCCAGCACCGGAATGTGGGTTTCGTGTTCCAGCACTACGCCGCCTTCAAGCACCTGTCGGTGTTCCGCAACGTGGCCTTCGGCCTGGAGATCCGCAAGCGATCGAAGGCCGACATCCGGGCCAAGGTCGACGAGCTGCTCCAGCTCGTCCATCTCGAGCAGTTCGCCGACCGCCTCCCGTCCCAGCTCTCCGGTGGCCAGCGCCAGCGCATGGCCCTGGCCCGGGCGCTGGCCGTCGAGCCCGAGGTGATGTTGCTCGACGAGCCCTTCGGAGCCCTCGACGCCAAGGTGCGCAAGGAACTGCGTGACTGGCTCCGGCGCCTCCACGACGAGGTCCACGTGACCACCGTGTTCGTCACCCACGACCAGGAGGAGGCCATGGAGGTGGCCGACGAGATCGTGGTCATCAACGAGGGCAGGATCGAGCAGGTCGGCACTCCCGACGAGCTCTACGACCGGCCCGCCAACGACTTCGTCATGCGGTTCCTCGGCCCCGTCACCAACCTGGGCGGCCGCATGGTCCGTCCCCACGACATCGACGTCCTTCCCGACGCCGGACCGACAACCGTGTCGGCTCGGGTGGAGCGCCTCGTGCGACTCGGCTTCGAGGTCCGCGTCGACGCCGTCGACGACCAGGGTCAGACGCTGTCGGTGCAACTGACCCGGGCCCAGGTGGAATCGCTGACGCTCGCTCCCGGCAAGGTGATCAACCTGCGGCCGTCGGCCCCGGTGTCACGGGAGACGGAGGACGTCGTCCAACCGGCATCTGCGTAGGGCTGTGGCCCGGCGCCCGGGCCAGCCGCCAGAATGGGCCGGTGCACATCTCGGCCAAGGCGGACTACGCCCTCCGCGCCCTGCTCACGCTGGCCGGTGAGCCTGACGGCCGACCCATCACCGCCGACGCCCTGGCCGAGCGCCAGCACCTGCCGCTGAAGTTCCTCGAGAACATCCTCGTCGACCTGCGTCGGGCCGGGATGGTCACCAGCCAGCGCGGCACCGGCGGTGGGTACCGTCTCGCCCGATCCGCCGGGGCCATCACCGCCGCCGACGTCATCAGGGCGCTCGAGGGCCCGCTGGCCGAGGTCCGTGGCCTCCGCCCGGAGGCCGCAACCTACGAGGGGTCGGCCGAGCGCCTCCAGGACGTCTGGGTGGCGGTGCGGGCGGGCCTGCGGGCGGTGCTCGAGAACGTCAGCCTGGCCGACATCGTGGCCGGTGAGTTCCCGGCCGACGTCACCCGTCTCACCGCCGACCCCGACGCCTGGCTGGCCCATTAGGCGCCGCCGACGTTTCACCAACTGCTCATCGGAAAGGACCTTGTGATGGACGAGAGCGAACTGGTTCGCCGGATCGACGAGTTGGTCGACGCCGAGCATGCGTTGGAGACGGCCCACGTGGGCGAGCCTCTGTCCGATGAGGAGACGGCTCGCCGCCAGCAGATCGAGGTGGCCCTCGACCAGTGCTGGGACCTCCTTCGTCAGAGGCGGGCGCGGCGGCGCGCGGGCGAGGACCCCGACGAAGCTGGCGTGCGCCCCGAGCGGGTGGTGGAGGGCTACCAGCAGTGATCGTCGGGCCCCGCCGGTAGATCCCTACAACGTGCGGATCAGGGGCCGGAAGCGGGGGCCGAGCCACGGCTTGCGGCCCCACGCCACCAGCTGACCCTTGGCGATGGCTGGCCACTGGCTCTTGCGGCCCCACGCCACCAGGAGCATGGCGGCGGCATCGACGGACAGGTGGCAGTCGACCCGGCGGTCAGACGGCGCCTCGATGCGCACGGCGCCGTCGTCGAACACGAAGTGGTACCGGCCGCCGCCGCGGACGCGCAGGTCGAAGGTGGCGCGCAGGCCGGCCGCCTTCTGCTGGTCGACCATGGAGCGGGGGTCGAGGGACTGGATGACGGGCAGGAGGAACCCCCCGATCACCATGGCCGCGTAGCGGCGTTCGATCTTCCACGGGACACCTGCGGCCAGGGCGATGTCGTAGCCGTGCACCATGGTCTCGTTGAGCAGGTGGCACAGCAGGCCGACCGGGGCGATGGTGGTGCCCTCCACCAGCCAGGCCCGCCCTTCTCCGGGGGCAATGCCCGTCGACTCGGCGAAGAACTCGGCGGCCCGCTCGTCGATGCGATCGGCCAGCACTGACAGGTCCCGTTCGGGATCGCTGGCCACGCCCAGCTTGGTCGTCTCACCCAGATCCCAGATGTCGCGAATCAGTGACGCACCGGTGGACCCGGCCAAGCCGGGCAGCATGTCACGGGCGCGCGACAGGTCACGGCGGGCCAGACCGGGCACCACCACCCAGACCTGGGAGAGGTGCATGGCCACGTCGGTCGGGCTCCATTCGCCCAGGCAGGCGCGGTCGGAGGTGGCGATGGTCCGCAACATGGCGGTGAGGCGACCGACCATGTCGCGCAGGGCCTCCTGGGCCTCGGCCCAGTCCACCGACGCCACCGGCGGCATTGCCCTACGCCTCGGGGCGCAGGGTGATCGTGCCCGTGCCCTGGCCGACGCGTCCGACGACGGCGGCGGCGTGTCCGGAGGCGACGAGGGCGGCCACCGCGGCGTCGGCGCGCGAGGGCTCGGCGCCGAAGAGCAGGCCACCCGAGGTCTGGGCGTCGGCCAGCACGATCAGCTCGGCGTCGTCGATGCCGTGGGGAGCCAGCACCTCACTGGCCCAGGCCAGGTTGCGCCGGGTGCCGCCGGGGACGAGCCCCTCGGCGACCAGCTCGGCCACGCCCGCCAGCACGGGGACGGCGGACACGAACACCTCGACATCGGCGCACGAGGCCAGTGCCATCGATCGCAGGTGGCCGAGCAGGCCGAACCCGGTCACGTC
This sequence comes from Acidimicrobiaceae bacterium, assembly GCA_039649175.1. Lineage (GTDB taxonomy): Bacteria > Actinomycetota > Acidimicrobiia > Acidimicrobiales > AC-14 > DATAQC01. The sequence continues at coordinate 5,956 of JBBWZS010000088.1, read as the reverse complement.
GGTGGCGCCGGTGGCGCCCGCTCGCATCGCCTCGGCAGCGGCGTCGCGGTTGAGCCGGGTCATGGACGCAACGGCTGCGTCCACCACCGCCTCGGCGGCGGCGCCCGCCTTCAAGGCGGTGGCCACGATGCCGACGCCGAGCGCCTTGGTGAGAACGAGGGCGTCGCCGGGGCGAAGGCCGGCGTTGGTGAGTATGCGCTCCGGGTGCACCTCGCCCACCATGGCCATGCCGAACTTGGGCTCGGGATCTTCCACGGTGTGGCCACCCACGGTGACCCATCCGCCGTCGACGGCCGCCTCCGCCGCCCCCTCGAGCACGGCCACCAGCACGTCGTTGCCCAGCTCCTCGCTGTTCCAGCCCACCAGGTTGAGACCGAACAACGGACGCCCGCCCATGGCGTAGACGTCACTGGCCGAGTTGGCGGCGGCGATGCGACCCCAGACCCGGGGGTCGTCGACGATCGGGGTGATGAAGTCGGCCGTCACCACCAGGGCCCGTTCCGCGTCGAGTCGCCACACGGCGGCGTCGTCGCCGGTGTCGATGCCGACCAGGAGGTCAGGGTGTCCGGGAGGGTGCAGTCGACGCAGGACCTGCGTCAGCTCGCCAGGGGCGAGCTTGCACGCTCAGCCGGCGCCGTGGCTGAACTGGGTGAGGCGGCGGGGGGATGTCACCGTCACAGACTCTCACGGGCGCCTCGGCTCCGGGATCAGATGAAGGCGAAGCGGTGCAGCTCGAACAGCCACATGGCCCCAAGCGCCGCGAGCACGGCCGGCACCCACACCGGCAGCGTGGGCGGCCGCACGGCCACCAGCACGATGGCGACCACCACGGCGACCACCCCTGCCGGGTTGGCGCCCAAGGCATCGCCCAACCGGAGGTGCACGGTGGCCTCGACGCTGGTGGTCATGCCGCACAGGGGACACGGCACGCCGGTGAGGGTGCGAAGCGGGCACGGCACGCCGGGGTGACCGGGCAGGGCGGGGAGGATCGCCGCCAGCGCCAGCATGGCCGCACCGGCCCGCGTCAGCTCGCCCGCGGCCACCCGGGGGACGGCCGCCAACCTGGGACGGCGTGGGGCCGGCGTCGATTTCAGCTTGCGGGAGGCTTGCCGAACGAGTCGGGCGGCGCCGGCCAGGCCGTCTCGGGGACCTCGAGCGTGCCGCTCCATTTGTCGTGCCATGTCTGCTTCTCGGGATCCCAGAGCATCCACAGGTACCCGATCAGGCAGGCGACGGCGGACACGTAGCTGCACAGGTGGCGGAACAGGGCCGTGCTCCACCCGAGGGGCCCTCCGTCGGCGGCGCGGACCACCCGGATGCCGCAGACCTTCTTGCCCGGGGTCTGCCCCGCCGGCCCACCTTCGAAGAACCCGAAGTAGGCAAAGTTGAGGACCAGCCCGATCAACGTGCTGATGATCTGTCCCACGGCGATGCGCAGGATGCCGGTGACCACACCGATCAGGATCGAATCGATGATCGCTGCTCCGAACCGGATCCAGAAGCCGGCGCGGGGACCGCTCGGTCCCGACGAGGACCCGGAGCCGGGTGGCCCCCCGTACCCCCCTGGTTGCGACGGCGGCGGCGGAGGGGGCGGGGGGTAGTCACTCATGCGGGCGATCCTAGGTGTCCGGGCCCCGGGCTGCCCGGGTACAGTGAACCGGCGCCGGATGGGCGCGGCAACGCCCCCCGCTCGATCTCTGGTGAGAGTGCCCGCTAGCCAATGACGCAGACTCCGCACGCCCCCACCGACCAGCCCAGGGTCGTGATCATCGGTGCCGGCCCGGCCGGTCTCACCGCCGCCTACGAGCTGGTCACCCGCTACGGCATCGCCTCGACGGTGCTCGAGGCCGACTCGGTCGTGGGCGGCATCAGTCGCACCGTCGAGCGCGACGGTTGGCGTTTCGACATCGGCGGTCACCGCTTCTTCACCAAGGTCCCCGAAGTGGAGGCCTTCTGGCACGAGATCCTCGACGACGAGGACTTCATGCTGCGGCCGCGCATGAGCCGCATCTACTACGAGGGCAAGTACTACGACTACCCCCTCAAGGCCTCCAATGCCTTGAAGAACCTGGGCGTGGTCGAGGCGTTCCTGTGCGTGATGTCCTACGTGTGGGCCCGCATCCGGCCACCGAAGGACCAGACCACCCTGGAGGGCTGGATCGTGGCCCGCTTCGGGTGGCGCCTCTACAAGCACTTCTTCAAGACCTACAACGAAAAGCTCTGGGGTGTCCCCACCAACAAGATGCCGGCCGACTTCGCCGCCCAGCGCATCAAGAACCTCTCGCTGTTCAACGCCGTGGTCAACGCCTTGATGCCCAAGCGCAAGCAGACCGACATCACCTCGCTCATCGAGGAGTTCCAGTACCCCAAGTACGGCCCGGGGATGATGTGGGAGCGCTGCCGGGACCTGGTCGAGGCCAAGGGCGCCACCGTGGTCATGAACACCAAGGTGGTGGCCATCACCCACGCCGAGGGCCGAGCCACCGCCGTCATCGCCGAGGGCGCCGACGGCACCCGCACCGAGTACCCGTGCGACCACGTGATCTCGTCCATGCCCATCTCCCAGCTGCTGGCCGCCATGGACCCCGCCCCAGCGCCCGAAGCAGCGGCGGCAGCCGCCGACTTGCGCTACCGCGACTTCCTCACCGTGGCCCTGGTGGTGCCCGAAACCGACAGCTTCCCCGACAACTGGATCTACGTGCACTCGCGCGATGTTCAGGTGGGGCGCATCCAGAACTTCGGGTCGTGGTCGCCGTACCTGGTCAAAGAAGGCCGTACCTGCCTGGGCCTGGAGTTCTTCGTGTTCGAAGGCGACGAGACCTGGAGCGCCTCCGACGAGGACCTCATCGAGCAGGGCAAGCGGGAGCTCGCCGTCCTCGGCCTCGTCGACCCCGCCTCGGTGGAGGCGGGCTACGTGGTGCGCATGCCCAAGGCCTATCCGTTCTACGACGAGCGCTACAAGGCCAACGTGGCCCGCATCGTGGAATGGCTGGACGACTGCGCGCCCAACGTGCACCCGGTGGGCCGCAACGGCATGCACCGCTACAACAACCAGGACCACTCCATGTTCACGGCCATGCTCACCGCCGAGAACATCGCCAGGGGCACCCACCACGACGTGTGGAACGTCAACGTGGAGGAGGAGTACCACGAGGAGTCCGGCGCCGACGAGGCCAGCCCCAAGCTCGGCGCCCGGGGCACCGGCCGTGACGCCCCGGTGATCCCCCGTGGCACCTATGCCGAGGGTCACCCCGTGCATCGCTCTCCCGCCGACTGAGGCTCACCGGGTCGGTTTGAGCCGGCCGCAGATCGGGGAGACCAGAAAGGTCTTGACCGTGCGCGAACAGATGACGCCCGGAGACGCCACCGGAGGAGACGAGGCCCGGAACCGAAAGGCGTGAACCATGGCGAAGGCAGTCGGGATCGACTTGGGCACCACCAACTCGGCGGTTGCTGTCATGGAGGGGGGACAGCCGACGATCATCCCCAACGCCGAGGGTGGGCGGACCACCCCTTCGGTTGTGGCCTTCAGCGGTCATGGCGACCGGCTCGTCGGGCAGCTGGCCCGGCGCCAGGCCATCCTCAATCCCAAGGGCACCATCTACTCGGCCAAGCGCTTCATCGGACGTCGCTACGACGAGGTGGCCAACGAGACCAACGCGGTGTCATTCGACGTGGTCGCAGGCGACGGCGGAGCAGTCCGTTTCGACGTGAAGTCCAGGCAGTACGCCCCCGAGGAGATCTCCGCCCAGGTGCTGCGCAAGCTCGTCGAGGACGCGTCCCGTTTCCTCGGGGAGAAGGTCACCGAGGCGGTCATCACCGTCCCCGCCTACTTCAACGACGCCCAGCGCCAGGCCACCAAGGACGCCGGGCGCATCGCCGGCATCGACGTCCTGCGCATCATCAACGAGCCCACCGCCGCCGCCCTGGCCTACGGGCTCGACCGCCACGCCAACGAGACGGTGCTGGTGTTCGACCTGGGCGGTGGGACCTTCGACGTGAGCATCCTCGACGTGGGCGATGGCGTGGTCGAGGTCCGGGCGACGTCGGGTGACACCCACCTGGGCGGCGACGACTTCGATCGCCGCCTCGTCGACCACCTGGCCGACCAGTTCGAGCGGACGGAGCACATCGACCTGCGCAAGGACCCCCAGGCCCTGCAGCGCCTGTTCGAGGCGGCCGAGAAGGCCAAGGTCGAGCTGTCGGCGGTGCCCCAGACCGAGGTGAACCTGCCTTTCGTGACCGCCGACGCCAACGGCCCCAAGCACCTGGTGACGACGGTCATGCGTTCGACCTTCGACGAGATCACCGCCGACCTGGTCGAGCGGTGCCTGGGCCCGATCCGCCAGGCCATGACCGACGCCAAGGTGACCGAGGCGGCCATCGACGAGGTGATCCTCGTCGGCGGATCCACCCGGATCCCCGCCGTGCAGAACCTGGTGCGGCGGCTCACGGGCGGCAAGGACCCGAACATGACGGTGAACCCCGACGAGGTCGTCGCCCTGGGGGCGGCCGTGCAGGCGGCCATCATCAAGGGTGAGGTCAAAGACGTCCTCCTGCTCGATGTCACCCCGCTGTCGCTGGGGGTCGAGACCATGGGTGGCCTCATGACGAGGGTCATCGAGCGCAACACCACCATCCCCGCCCGCCGGACCGAGCTGTTCAGCACGGCCGAAGACAACCAACCGGCGGTCGACATCGTCGTGCTCCAAGGCGAACGGGAACGGGCGGCCGACAACCGGGTGCTGGGCCGCTTCCGCCTCGAAGGGATCCGCCCCGCCCCCAGAGGGACGCCTCAGGTCGAGGTCACCTTCGACATCGACGCCAACGGCATCCTCAACGTGTCCGCCCGCGACAAGGACACCGGCGCCGAGCAGCGCATCACCATCAGCGACACGACCAACCTGGACACGGCCGAGGTCGAGCGCATGGTGGCCGACGCCGAGGCCCACCGGGCCGACGACGTGCGCCTGCGCGAGGAGGTCAGTGCCCGCAACGAGCTCGACTCGGTGGCCTATCAGGTGGAGCGACTGATCCGCGACCTCGGCGACGGGGTGCCGGCCCACGACAAGGCGCGAGCGGAGCTGTTGGTGGCCGACGCCCGCCGGGCGGTCAACGACAGTGCCCCGCTCGATCAGGTCCGCTCACTGACTGCCGAGCTCCAGCAGGTCTTCCACGGGCTGGGAGCAACGCGCCCAGCCAGTGGCACCGGACGGCCCGTGGACACGGCAGATGCCGACGACGTCATCGACGCCGACTTCACCACCGCGTAGCTCATGGCCGACCGCCGCGACTTCTACGAGTCGTTGGGGGTGGCCCGCGGCGCCAGTGCCGACGAGATCCAGAGCGCCTACCGCAAGCTGGCCCGGACCTACCACCCCGACGTCAACAAGGACCCCGGCGCCGAGGAGCGCTTCAAGGAGGTGGCCGAGGCTTACGAGGTGCTGTCGAACCCCGAGACCCGCAAGCGCTACGACGCCTTCGGCCACGACTTCCGGCGGGTGCCCGAGGGAGTCGACCCCGAGACGTGGGCGCGGGCCCAGGCTCAGGGTTCGGCGGGGGCGGGTGGCTCCCGCCCGTCGGCCCGCGCCGGCCGGGGCGGCGCGTCGTGGTTCGGCACGGGCGCCGGCGCCGGTGCAGATTACGACGACATCGACATCGAGGATCTGCTCGGAGGGTTCTTCGGTCGCCGGCAGGGGTTCGGGACCCTCCCCGGCGCCGATCAGGAGGCCGAGCTGGCGCTGTCCGTCGAGGAGGCCTACCACGGTGGCCGGCGCACCATCACCCTCGGCGGTGGTGGCGGAGACCGGACCTTCGAGGTGAACATCCCTGCGGGTGTGATCGACGGGCAGCGCATCCGGCTGGGAGGCCAGGGGGGGCGGCCGACGGGCAACGCCGCCCCCGGCGACCTCTACCTCATCGTGCGCATCGTGCCGGACAAGCGGTACCGTCTCGA
>JBBWZS010000080.1:0-2514 GCA_039649175.1 Acidimicrobiaceae bacterium | reverse complement strand
CGGGACGTTCCAGGTCAGGTGACGGGCCAGGTCAGGTGATGGGCTCGGGCGTCTCGGCCCGGGCCACGTCGGGCTCGATGTAGATCACCCGGGCGTCGGGCACCGCGGCCCGGATACGTACCTCGACTGCGTCGATGGCCAGGGCCAGGGCAGGGACGTCGAGGCCGGTGTCGAAGGCCACCTTGGCCCCGACGAGCAGCTCCTCCGGGCCCAGGTGCTCGGTGCGAAGGTGGATACCTTGTCGACCTGGTCGGACGATTCCATGGCCTCGCGGATCTTGCGCACCACCACCGGGGTCGCCGCCTCGCCGATCAACAGGCTCTTCATCTCCACGCACAGGGTGACGGCGATCACGCCGAGGAGCAGGCCGATGGCCACGCTGCCGATGGCGTCGAAGCGCGGGTTGCCGGTGATCTCGGCCAGGGCGATGCCGAGCAGGGCCAGGACGAGGCCGACGAGGGCGCCGGTGTCCTCCAGCAGCACCACCGGCAGCTCGGGGTTCTTCGACCGGCGGATGAAGCGCCACCACGTTTCGTTGCCCTTGGAGTGCCGGCTCTCCTTGATGGCCGTCCGCAACGACATGCTCTCGCAGACCATGGAGATGAGCAGGATCCCGACCGCCCAGCCGATGGACTCCAGCTCGTGGGGCGTGCGCAGCTTCTCGATGCCCTCGAAGAGGGCGAACATGGAACCCAGCGAGAAGATGACCAGGGCGACGACGAACCCCCAGAAGTACCGCTCACGGCCGTAGCCGAAGGGGTGGTCGGCGGTGGCCGTCTTGCGCGACTTGGCCCCGCCCAGGAAGAGCAGGCCCTGGTTGGTGGTGTCGGCACCGGAATGCACGGCCTCGGCCAGCATGGACGCCGCGCCGGTGAACAGGAAGCCGACCAGCTTGGCCAGTGCGATGGCCAGGTTGGCGACAAACGCGGCGAAGATCGCCTTCTTGCTGCCTTCGTGCATGGCGGGCGAGGTTAGCCCGGCGGTCTCAGGAGGTTGCCTGCTCCTGCAGCCGCCGTCCGACGACGCGCAGATCGTCGACGAAGGCGCCCATCTCGGCCTCGCGTGCGGCGGCATCGCGTGCCCGCAGGATGGACGACGGGTGCACGGTGGCGGTCACGACGTGGCCGGCCGGCTGGGGGAACAGCTCGCCCCGCTGGCGGGTGACCCGGAAGTCCCGCCCGAGCAGGGCCTGGGCCGCGGTCGCCCCCAGGCAGACGACCAGCCGGGGTCGGACCAGCTCGATCTCCTGGTCGAGCCAGGGCCGGCAGGCCGACACCTCGGCGGCGTCGGGCCGCTTGTGCAGCCGCCGCTTTCCTCGCGGCTCCCACTTGAAGTGCTTGACCGCGTTGGTCACGTACACCGTCGACCGGTCGATCCCGGCCTGGACGAGGGCGTCGTCGAGCACCCTGCCCGCCGGGCCGACGAACGGCCGCCCGGCCAGATCCTCCTTGTCGCCCGGCTGCTCGCCCACCAGCATCACCTCGGCCCGCTCCGCCCCCTCGCCGAACACGGTCTGGGTCCCCAGCTTCCACAAGTCGCAGGCCTGGCAGCCCGCGGCCTGCGTTCGCACCTTCTCCCACGCGTCGTCCATGCCCTCGCGGCTACCCACCCGCTCGCCGCCGGGAAACGCTGCCGGCCGACGACCGGCGAAGCCGCTCAGACCGGGAGACCCCGCTCGCGGACCGGTGCTTCCCTGCCTTCCAGGCAACGGGCGGTGGCCCGGTGCAGCAGCTCGGCCAGCTGGCGACGCTCGTCGGGGGTCAGGTCGGCGAGAGCACGGTCCTCCGCCTCGGCACGGATGACGGCCAGGTGGCGGGCCGCGTTCTCGCCGGCCTCGGTCAGTACCACGGCGTGACGTCGGCGGTCGGCAGGGTCCCGGCGACGCACGACGAGGTGGGCGGCCTCCAGGATGTCGAGGACCCCGACCACGTCGCTGGCGTCGAGCCCGAGCTGGTCGCTGATCTCGCGTTGGGACACCGGCTGGCGCTTGGCCACGACGGCGATCACACCGATGCATGGCGGACGGAATCCGGCCTCGGCCGCCCACGGCTCCTGGGCCATCAGCTCGGCCATCTGCTGGCGCATCTCCTTGGCCAGCAGGAACACGCCGGAGAGGGCGTCGAGGCGGGCGTCGGCGTCGTCCACTGCAGCAAGTGTAAACCCGCTTGACAATCCGTGGGAAGTGTCTATCGTTGGTTTTCCCAACGATTGTGGACGAGGGATCAGTGAACGAGGTGAGGCCGGTGGGAACGGAGACGAGCGGGACGATCACGGCACCAGGGCCCGCCACCCGGGGCCCGGCGGTGCGGGTCGAGAACCTGCAGAAGCGCTTCGGCGAGATCGAGGCGGTGCGGGGTGTCGACTTCGAGGTCCACGCCGGCGAGACGTTCGGGTTCCTGGGCCCCAACGGCGCCGGCAAGTCGACCACCATCAACATGCTGTGCACCCTGCTGCGGCCCACGGGTGGCCGGGCCGAGGTGGCCGGCTACGACGTGGTGGCCCAGCGCGACGACG
>JBBWZS010000032.1:0-5894 GCA_039649175.1 Acidimicrobiaceae bacterium | reverse complement strand
CCGACCAGGCACGAGGCCATGGTCGACTTGCCCGACCCGCTCTCGCCCACCACGGCCAGCGTCTCGCCCCTCTCCAGGCTGAAGGTGACGCCCCGAAGGGCCTCGACCTCGCCGCCGAAGCACACGGCCAGGTCGGTGACCTCGAGCAGGGGGCTCACGCGTCGCGCCCCCGGTTGGTGCGCGGGTTGAACACCGGCTCCAGGCCCACGCCCAGCAGGGTGAAGCCCACCACCACCACGGTGATGGCCAGGCCGGCGGGCAGGACCCACCACACCCACACCACGTCCAGCGTGAAGACCGGCAGGCGGAAGGCGCCGTCGAGCATGGTGCCCCAGCTCACCCGGGTCGGATCGCCGAGGCCGAGGAAGGCCAGCCCCGACTCGAGCAGCACGGCCACCGCCGCCCAGTCGACCCACCCGGCCACGATGAGCGGTCCGACGGCCGGCGCCAGGTGGCGGCGCAACAGGTAGAAAGGCCCGCCCCCGAAGCCCCGGGCGGCGTGGACGAAGCCCCGCTCACGCAGGCTGAGGGCCTCGGCCCTCACGATGCGGGCCACCGGCGCCCAGCCCGCCAGGGTGATGACGATGATGAGCACGGCCATGCTCGGCCCGGCCAGGGCCAGGATGAGCACGGCGGCGATCAGCGGCGGCTGGGCCAGGCTGACGTTGACCAGGCCGTTGGCCGCGCTGTCGACCCACCCACCGATCAGGGCCCCGCCCATCCCGATGACCACCCCGACCAGGGTGGCAGCGGTGGCCGAGACCACGGCCACCGTCAGGGAGAAGCGGGTGCCCCAGATGAGCTGGGAGAACAGGTCCTGGCCGGCGCCGTTGGTGCCCAGCAGGTGGCTCCACGACGGGTGGGCGAACGAGACTCCGGAGATGGCCTTGGGGTCGTAGGGCGCCAGGAGCGGGGCCAGCACCCCGACGATGACGAAGACGGCGAAGATGAGGCCCCCGGCCACCACCAGGGGGGCCCGCAGCGCCGCCCTACGCTCGGGCCCGAGGGCCTCCATGAGCCGGGCCCGGAGCCCGCGCCGGCGCCTGGGCGCCGGGGGGGCATCGTCGGCCACGTCGGTGCGTGCCGGGCTGTCGACGCTCACGACGTGATCCTGGGGTCGAGGCGCGGGTAGATGAAATCGGCGATGAAGTTGACGGTCACGACCATGACGCTGATGAGCAGGAAGCAGCCCTGCATGGTGGGATAGTCACGGTTGCTGATGGAGTCGAACATGAGCCCGGCTACGCCCGGGTACTTGAAGACCCGCTCCACGAACAGGCTGGTGCCCATGGCCAGTCCCAGGTTGAGGGCGACGACGGTGGCCACCGGCAGCAGGGCGTTGCGGGCGGCGTAGCGGTACTTGAGCGAGCGCTGGCTCAGGCCCTTGACCCGGCCCAGCACCAGGTAGTCGGAGCCCAGCTCGCTGACCATGGCCCCCCGCATCACCAGGTACTGGAGGAACAGGAAGTTCAACGACATCACCGCCGCCGGCAGGATCACGTGCCAGGCGATGTCGACCCAGTTGCGCAGCAGGGGGTAGTGGGCGTACGGCGTCTGGGCGCCGCCTGGGGGGAACCAGTGCAACTTGATGACGAAGACGACCAGGGAGAACATGGCCAGGACGTAGACCGGGAAGTTGCCCACGGCGATGAACACGCCCAGCAGGCCCCGGTCGACCCCCTTGCCCCGCCGCCAGCCCGAATGGATGCCCGCCAGCGTCCCCAGGGCGGTGGCCAGCCCCACCGCCGTCAGCACCAGCAACGCGCTCCACTTGACCTTGTTCTTCAACAGCCGGGTGACGGGCACGTTGTACTTGATCGAGGTGCCCAGGTCACCGTGGGCCAGGCCCCGCAGGTAGTGGCCGTACTGGGTGATCAGCGGCTTGTCGAGGCCGTAGTAGGCCATGAGTTTCGTCTTGGCGGCGGCGCTGAGCTCGACCGACCCGCCCTTTCCCGTCGCCGTGGTGCCGGCCAGCACGGCGATCGGGTCGCCGGTGAGGGTGCGGGGCAGGAAGAAGTTGAGGGTGATGAGGAAGAACACGGTGAACAGGTAGACGAGCACCCGTCGCTTGGGCAGACGGCGCCGGCGCGCCGGCTCCTCGACCGTCGCCAGGGTCTCGCTTGTCGTCGTCGGTGTCTCGATGAGCGTCATAGGTGTGCTTCGACTGTGTTCCCGCGCTGCGAGGTCCCCACCGGGCCGCGCATTGAGCGGCCCCAGGGTAGGTGGGCGGGCGGGCCTGTGCATGACCGGGCCCGGGGGACCGGGGTTCGCTCAGCCGTGCCCGACGTCGTTCACCCGCCCCTGATGCTCAACGGACGCATGTCGGTCCAGACCCGGCCGATGTGGGCCAGGCACTCCTCGACGGTCCCCAACACGCCTTCCCTGGCCCACCCCACCGGCAACGGCTCGCCCAGACGCCAGATCGAGTACTGCTCCTCGTGGTTGACGACCACGCTGTGGGTCGGCGCCTGGTGGCTGCGACCGGCGTCGGAGGCGGGCGGCGGGTCGGGCGTCACGGGACGCTATCTTCGACCCTCGTGGGCCGCCTGGCAACCGGTTCCGGCCTCGTCGATCACCTCTTCGGCCCGGGTGTGGCCGGGGTGGTGGCCCACCTCGGTGGGGACCCGCCCGAGCCCCGGTACCCCGAAGAAGCCCGGGCGGTGGCCGGCGCCGTCGCCCGACGCCGCCACGAGTTCCTGGTGGGCCGGGGCTGTGCCCACGCCGCCCTCGCCGCCATCGGCCGTGACGACGGCCCGATCGGCGTGGGGCCCGGTCGCCAGCCCCGGTGGCCGGCGGGGGTGGTGGGCAGCATCGCCCACGGGGGCGACTGGGCGGGCGCGGTGGTGGCCGTGGCCGGCGACGTCGTGGGCCTGGGGCTCGACATCGAGCCGGTGGCACCGCCGTTGAGCGGCGGCGTCGAGCGCCTGGTGCTCACCGCCGGCGAACGCCACCGCTTGCCCGTCGACCCCGACCTGGCCCGGGTGTCGGCCAAGGTGGCCTTCACCGCCAAGGAGGCCGTCTACAAGGCGCTGCACCCCTCGACGGGATGGTCGCTCGAGCCGGCCGACGTGGAGATCGATGTCGACGTGGCCTCCGGCCGCTGGCACGCCCGCCTGCACGAACGGTTCCCCCTCGACGGCCGCCGTCTGATCGGGCGCTTCGAGGTGGCCGACGACCACCTGTTCACGGGCGTGGTGGTCAGGGCTGGAGACGGTCCGGGCCGCGGTGGAGGAAGGTGACCTCCCGCACGTCGTCGACGCCGAGGATGCTCATCAGGAACCGGGTGAGGCCCAGCCCGAAACCCCCGTGGGGGGGGCAGCCGAACTTGAAGAAGTCGAGGTAGTAGCCGACGATCTCCGAGGAGATGCCCTTGACCTGGGCCTGGGCGGCCAGGCGGTCGTAGCGGTGCTCGCGCTGGGCACCGGTGGTGATCTCCAGGCCCTTCCAGAGCAGGTCGAAGCTCTTGTCCCGGCTCGAGTCGTGCTCGAGGCGCATGTGGTAGAAGGCCCGGACCCATTCGGGGTACTCGGTGAGGAACACGAACTCGTGGCCGGTGCGCTCGGCCACCTTGGCGGCCACGATGCGCTCGCCCTCGGGGTCGAGGTCGCCCTCCTTGCGCCCGCTGACCTGGTGGCCGGCGGCGGCCAGGATCTCGTGGGCCTCGGCCAGGGTGAGCCGGGGGAAGGGGACCTCGGGCACCACCACGTCGACGCCGAAGCACCGCTTGACCTCGTCGCCGTGGGCGCCGGCCACCGCCTCGATCACCCGTCGCAACCAGACCTCCTCGAAGGCCATGACGTCTTCGTGGGAGTCGATCCACGACATCTCCACGTCGACGCTGGTGAACTCGGTGGCGTGACGGGAGGTGGCGTCGGGCTGGGCCCGGAAAGCGGGGCCCACCTCGAAGACCCGGTCGAAGCCGGCGGCCATGGCCATCTGCTTGGAGAACTGGGGCGACTGGGCCAGGTAGGCCGACCGTTCGAAGTAGCCGACGGTGAACAGCTCGATCCCGGACTGGTTGGGCGTGGGGCGGAACTTGGGCGTGTGCAGCTCGATGAAGCCGTGCTCGTGCCAGTGGTCGCGCATGGCCCGCTCGGCGGTGGTCTGCACCTCGAAGACGAGACGGTTGCGCCGGTGACGCAGGTCGACGAACCGCCAGTCGAGGCGCTCGTCCAACGGCGACGCCTCATCGACGGGGAGCTCGCCCACCGCGGGGCCGACCACGTCGAGGTCGACCAACTGGAGGCACAGACCGTCGTGCGCCTCCTCACCGTCGACCACCCGGCCCACCGCCTCCACCGCCGAGCCCAGGCCCACGGAGGCCAGGATGGCGGCCATGGTGTCGACGCCGTCAGTGGGGCGGTGCACCAAGGTCACCGCGCCGGTGACGTCGCGCAGGCGCGCCGTGCGCCACGCCTCGTCGCCGCCCAGCTCCTCGACCAGGCCGCACACGCGCACGGTGGTGCCGGCGGCCGGGCCCAGGTCGCCGACCATGGTGCGGGCCCGCTTGGCAGCGGGTTCGAGACTCACCCGGCCTGCTCCCCCACCGGTGCGAGGGCGGCCTCGACCATGGCCGCCAGCTCGGCCACGGTGGCGGCGTCGAACACCGCCGTCACCGGCAACTCGATGCCGAAGGTCTCGTTGACCCGGGCGACGATCTGGGCGGCCGCCAGGGAATGGCCCCCGTAGTCGAAGAAGTCGTCGTCGACCCCGATCGGATGGCGGTCGAGCACCTCTTCGAACACGGCGGTGATGGCGCCCTCGGTCGGGGTCCGGGCACCCGCCGGGGCGTCGCCGTCGTCGTCGCCCTCGCCGCCGGTGGCGGCCGGCGAACCTGCGCCGAAGCGGTCGCGCAGCTCGCGCTTGAGGACCTTGCCCGACGCGGTCAGGGGCAGGGTGTCGAGCGCGAAGATGTGGTGGGGAGTCTTGTACTCGGCGAGGCGCTCGCGGGCGAAGGCCATGAGGGCGCGCGGCGAGACCTCCGAGCGCAGCACCACGGCGGCGCCCACGTCCTGGCCGAGCACGGCGTGGGCCACGCCGAACACGGCCACGTCGTCGACGGCCGGGTGCTGGCGCAGCACGTCTTCGACCTCGAGCGAGGTGACATTGAGGCCCCCGGTGACGATCACGTCCTTCTTGCGGTCGACCAGGTAGAGGTACCCGTCGGCATCGAGGTAGCCCAGGTCGCCCGTACGCAGCCAGTCACCGACGAAGGTGGCGGCGGTGGCGGCGGGGTCGCGGTAGTAGTGGCGGTGGGGCGCCCCGGGCCGGCGCAGCCACACCTCACCGGTCTCCCCCACCGGCCGGTCGTCGCCCTGCTCGTCGACGACCCGCACCTCGGTGCCACCCACGCCCAGCCCGACCGAGCCGGGACGGGCGGTGGCGTCGACCAGCAGGGTGCGGGCGGTACCGCCTTCGGTGAGGGCGTAGGTGTTCCACACCGCGGCGTTGGGGAAGGCCTCGGCCACCAGCGGTACCAGGCCGGGCGGCAGCGGCGCCGACGACAACACCACCCGCTCCACCGACGACAGGTCGTGGCGGCCGGCCGCCCCCGAGGCCACGATCAGGTGGGCCATGGCCGGCACCAGTTGGAGGCGCCGCACCCCGTGCTCGGCCACCAGGGCGCAGAACCGCTCGGGATCGAAGGCGGCCATGACCACGACGGTGCGGTCGGGGCGACGCAACGGCAGCCGCAGCACCTCCTGGGCGGCATTGGTGCCCACCGGGAAGGCGTGCACGAGGGTGGCCCGTCCGCCCTCCCGCTCATCGTCCGGAGGCGGGTCGTGGAAGGCGATGCTGGCGTGGGAGACGGCCACGCCCTTGGGCGCTCCCGTCGTGCCCGAGCTGTAGAGGATGTCGGCCAGGTCGTCGGGCCCCACCGGCACCTGGACGAA
>JBBWZS010000016.1:0-6271 GCA_039649175.1 Acidimicrobiaceae bacterium | reverse complement strand
TGGTGTCGGAGAGGGGACTTGAACCCCTACGCCCTATGAGGGCACCAGGCCCTCAACCTGGCGCGTCTGCCAATTCCGCCACTCCGACGGGGTGGTCCGGCGAGTCTACCGCCGCTAGTCGGACAGCCGGACCTGGGAGGCATCGAAGGTGCCGAGGGTGGTGACCACCAGGTTCTGCACCCGGGGAGCGGTGACCCAGTGGGTGCGGAACTGGGCGATGGGCACCACCGGCACCTGGGCCAGGATCTGCTTCTCGGCCTCCTCGTAGGAGGCCAGGCGCTTGGCCTCGTCGGGGTCGGAGCGGCCCTGGGTGAGGAGGTTGTCGACCACCGGCGACGAGAACCCGGTGATGTTGTCGGCGCTGCCCGTCTGGTAGAGCGGGGTGAGGAAGGCATCCGGTGAGGGGTACTGGCCCACCATGCCGAGACGGAACAGCTCGGGGCCGCCGCTCTGGGCGAAGCTGAGGTAGTCGCCGTAGACGTGGGACCGGGGGGTGGCCTTGATGCCGACCGCCTTGAGGTTGGCCTGGATGGCCTCGGCCACCGCCGCCTGGGTGAGGTTGTCGTCGTAGTCGATCTGGAACTCGGGAGGAGGCTGGTCGCCGAAGGCCTGCTTCAACAGGTCCTTGGCCTTGCCCGGGTCGAAGCGGCAGATGTCTCCGCACGGGTCCCTCTGGGAGCCGGGGATGCCGTCGGCCACCAGCGCTCCCCGGGAGATCACCGTGCTGCCGTACACGACGCGACCGATGGCGTCACGGTCGACGGCGTGCACGATCGCCTCGCGGTACCGCTGATCGGCGAACTTGGGGTCCTTCAGGTTGAAGGCGTAGTAGAACTCGCCCGCGTAGGGGGCGATCCCGTCCTTGCCCTTGGACGAAGGAATGGGTTCCACCTGGTCAGGCGGCACCTCGGTCCAGTCGACACCGCCGCGCAGGAAGTCGGCGTAGGCACTGCCGGCATCCCTGGCCAAGAAGACGTCGAGGGCCTTCACCGACACCTTGGCGTCGGGTGAGGGCACCAGGTGCAGGACGGTATCGGTGCGCGACAGGAACATGAACGGCCCGCTGCCGACGGGCTGGGCGGCGAAGGCCGGGCTGGGCGCCTCCACCGCTTCTCTCGGGACGATGCCGAAGATGGGGTTGCCGACCATCGCCGGCAGCACCGACAGCGGGGCGTCGAGGTCGAAGTGCACAACCTCGGGATCGGGGGTGGTGATGCCCGCCAGGCTGTCGGACTTGCCGGTGACGTTGACCGGTTTGAACCCGGAGATGAGGCTGAGCTGGGAGACCACCGGTGAGGTCGAGCCCTTGCGGGCGATGCGGTCGAAGGTGTACTTGACGTCGGTCGAGGTGATCTGGCGGCCGTTGGCGAACTTGGCGTCGGGACGGAGGGTGAAGTCCCAATGGGCGAAGTCGGCGCTGGGCTGCCAACTGGCGGCCAGGGAGGGTTTCACCGCCAGGGTGGCGGGATCGTACGCGGTGAGGCCGTCGAAGAGCTGCTCGGCCAGGAGGAACTCTGATGGTGACCGGGCCTGCGAGGGATCGAGTGATCCGGGGCTCTCGGCGCCCAGGCGCAGCACGCCGGGAGGGGGCTTGACGGAAGCCTGCGTGAGGCCGCCTCCCGACGACTTACAGGAAGCCGCCACCAGGCACAGCACCAGACCGAACGCCGACACTGTGAGCCGCTTGGCGATCATGACTCCTGATGGGATCGGCGTGGCGACGCCTGCGCTGAAGGACACGGCTGGTCAGGCAACGACGGTGGGCGGGTCATGGCCAACGGGAGTCTAGGGAGCACGGCACCCCGCCATGACGCACCTCCCGGTCAAGGCGGGCGACGGGTGACCGTCGGCCGGCCGGTCAGGCTCGGCTGATCTCGGCCAGGGACGGGTTCTCGAACAGGTCCATGGCCACGTTGGTGAACTTGTTCGAAGAGACCCGGTACTGGGTGCGGTACCACATCGGGATCAAGGCCAGGTCGTCGCCGATGGCCAGCTTCTCGGCCTTCTTCGTCAGTCCCACCTTCTGCTTCAGGTCGCTGGCGATCAGGGCCCGATCGAGCAGCGAGTCGAACTGGCGGTTCTGGTACCGTCCCCGGTTGTCCCCCGGAGGGACCGATGCTGACGCCAGCAGTGGCCGCAGGAAGTCGTCGGCACTGGGGTAGTCGGCTCCCCAGGACGCCCGGTAGAGGCCGGTGGCGTCGGGGGCCTCCTCCTTCTGCACGAGCTCGGCGAACGACATCGGCTGCAGGTCTATGTCGAGCCCGAGCGTGTCGCGCAGCTGCTGGGCGACGGCCTTGACCCAGCCTTCGTGGCCTCCCCCGGTGTTGAACGAGAACCTCACCTTGGTACCGGGGGGGATGCCGCCCTGGCGCGCCAGCGTCCGGGCCCGAGCCCGGTCGGGCTTGCCGCAGGCCGCGCACACCCCGGGCTGGTAGTAGTCGGCGAGGGCCGGGGGCACGAGCGAGGTGGCCCTGGTCTGAAAACCTCCGAACACGTCGTTGATCACCGCGTCACGGTCGATGGCCAACGACACCGCCCGGCGGGCCCTGGGGTCGTTCAGTGGCGGGTTGGCCACGTTGACCAGCAGGTAGTTGGTGCCGAACCGGGGCATGGCCAGGAACTCCTTGCGCGACCCATAGGTGGCCCTGGCCTCCGGGAGCAGACTGGGCGGGATCCGGGCCCAGTCGGCATGGCCGTCCTGGAAGTTCTTGTACTCCAGCTCGGTGGCGGTCCCGGCGGGGAGGATGGCGAAGTCGACCTCGTCGAGATGGGCCTTGGTCCCGTAGTACTGGTCGTTGCGCACCAGGATGATGCTCACGTTGTGGTTCCACGGCACGCTCATCTTGAAGGGTCCGTTGCCGATCGGCGCGGCGAAGTAGGCCGACGAGGGGTCGGCTCTCCCCGCGACCGTCGGGACGGGGCTGAACACCGGCTGCAGGGTCAACTTGTCGAACTCGCAGTTGGGCCGGGCGAGCCTGACCACCAGGGTGGTGGCATCGGGCGCCGACAGGCCCGACAACGCCGTGGCCGTCGGCGGGCTGCCGTCGGCTCCGCCGTGGACGGCGTCGTAGCCGTCGATGCCCTCCATGAAATGGGCGGTGTCGGAGGCGGCTTCGCCGGACGCGGCCGCAGCCCGCGTCATGCCGTCGATGAACGACTGGGCGGTGACGACCTCGCCGTTGGAGAACGTGGTGCCCGCACGCAGATGGAAGGTCCACCGGGAGCAGGCGTGGTCGTGGTCCCACTTCTCGGCCACGCCCGGCTCGAGCTCGGAGGTCTTGTCATTGAGCCTGACCAGGCCTTCGAACAGGGCCTCGGTCACGTTCTGGCCGTCGAAGCGGGTGATGTTCTCGGCCTCGGACTCCTGGGAGTTGTACGGGTCGATGGCAGTGGGCTCGGCGATGCCGAGGCGGAACACGCCACCCCTCTTCCCGGCGGTGCCCGACCTGTCGCTGCTGGAGCCCCCGATGGTGCAGGCGGTGGTAGCTACGACCAGGCCGACGAGGGTCGCCGCCACCTGGGCACGACGTCGCAACCGGCTACTGAAGTCGGATTTCCAAGATGATGGACGTGAAGGCGAAGACGACGCACACGGCCACGGTGATGCGGTCGAGGTTGCGCTCGACGACCGTGGAACCGGCTGCTGCGCTGCCCATACCTCCGCCGAACATGTCGGACAAGCCGCCACCCCGCCCACTGTGCAGCAGGATGAGCACGACGAGGGTGAGCGAGACGGCCACATGAATAGCCATCACGAGGCCGGTCAGCACGTCGGGTCGCCCCCGTTCACCAAATGATCCACGGCCGACGAGGCTAGCAGCCCCTCTTTCGGGTCCTCGGCCGCCGACTCGCTCACGAACCGGTGAGGCGGTACTGCACGATCTTGGCGAACTCGTCGGGATCGAGGCTGGCCCCGCCCACCAGGGCCCCGTCGACATCGGGCTGGGCCATGATGTCGGCGATGTTGGATGACTTCACCGATCCTCCGTACTGGATGCGCAGGGAACCGGCCACGGTGTCGCCGTGGAGGTCGGCGACCACGCTGCGGATCAAGCCGCAGGTGGCCTGGGCGTCGTCCGGGGTGGCCGTGCGCCCCGTGCCGATGGCCCAGATGGGCTCGTAGGCGACGACCATGGCCCCCACCCGTTCGGGTGACGGCCCGTTGAGCACGGCCCGTACCTGGCCGGACACCTTCGACTCGGTGTGCCCCGCCTCTCGCTCCTCGAGGGTCTCCCCCACGCACAGGATGGGCTTCATCCCCGCCGCCCACACCGCCTCCAGCTTGCGGCTGACCGTGTCGTCGGTCTCGCCGAACAGCTCACGGCGCTCGGAGTGGCCGACGATGCACCACGACACGTTGAGCTTGGCCAGCATGGGTGCGCTGATCTCGCCGGTGAAGGCCCCCGATTCCTCCCAGTGGCAGTTCTGGGCGCCGAGGGCGACGGGGACCTTGTCGGCGTCGAGGATGGTCTGGATGGACCGCAGGCAGGTGAACGGCGGGTGCACCGACACGTCGGTGGCCTCGTAGTCGGCGGCATCGAGGCGGAAGGCCAGTTTCTGGATCACCTGGATCGCCTCCAGGTGGTTGTGGTTCATCTTCCAGTTGCCGCTGATGAACGGCTTGCGCCCCTCAGGCACCGTTATCCCTTCGCGTCACGTAGTGCCTTCAGGCCCGGGAGGTCGCCCTGTTCGATGAACTCGAGTGAGGCGCCTCCCCCTGTCGAGATGTGGTCGACGCCGTCGGCGAAACCGAACTGAGCCACGGCGGCGGCGCTGTCGCCGCCGCCCACCACCGTGAACCCGTCGGCGCCGGCTACCGCCTCGGCCACCGTCTTGGTGCCGGCGGCGAATCGCTCGTCTTCGAACATGCCCATGGGGCCGTTCCACAGCACGGTGCCGGCGCCGGCGATGACGTCGGCGAAGGCCGCCGCGCTCTCGGGCCCGATGTCGAGGCCCTTCCACCCGTCGGAGATGTCCACGCCCGAGCTGGTGATCTCGTCGTCGGGCCCCATGGCCACGACGTCGGTGGGCAGCAGGATCTCCTTGTCCGACTCGAGCAGCTCGCGACAGGCGTCGACCTGGTCCTTCTGGAGCAGGGAGTCGCCCACCCCGTGGCCCTGGGCGGCGAGGAAGGTGAAGCACATGCCCCCGCCGATGACGAGCACGTCGACCTTGTCGAGCAGTGCCTTGATCACGCCCAACTTGTCGCTCACCTTGGCGCCCCCCAGCACGGCCACGAACGGCCGGGCCGGCTCGGTGAGGAGCTTGCTCAGCACCTCGACCTCGCGAGCCAGCAGGCGGCCGGCAGCGCTGGGCAGGTGTCTGGGCGGGCCCACGACCGACGCATGGGCCCGGTGGCAGGCGCCGAAGGCGTCGTTCACGTACAGATCGTGACCCTCGACCAGGCGGCCCACGAACTCGTCGTCGTTGGCCTCCTCACCCGGGTCGAAGCGCAGGTTCTCCATGAGCTCGACGTCGGGAGCAAGTTCGGCCAGGCGCTCACGCACGGGGTCGAGGCTGTACGCGTCGTCGGGCTTGCCCTTGGGCCGGCCCAGGTGGGCGCAGGCGTCGACGGTGGCCCCGTGGTCGGTGAGCCACCCGATGGTGGGCAGGGCGGCGCGAATGCGCATGTCGTCGTCGATGGCCCCGCCGGAGATCGGGACGTTGAAGTCGACCCGCAGGAGGACCCGCTTGCCCTTGGGGTCGGGCAGGTCCTCGAGGGCGGGCAGCTTCACTTGTTGGCCGAGCCGACCAGCTCCACCAGATCGACGAGCCGGTTGGAGTACCCCCACTCGTTGTCGTACCAGCCGTTCACCTTGACCAGGTTGCCCATGGCCATGGTGAGCTCGGAGTCGAAGGTGACCGACGCCGGCGAGCCCACGATGTCGGTGGAGACGAGGGGGTCGTCGGAGTACTCGATGATCTTGGCCATGGGCCCGTCGGAGGCCGCTTTGCGGAAGGCGTCGTTGACCTCGTCGACGGTGACGTCGCGGCCGAGGACTGCGGTGAAGTCGGTGATCGAACCGACAGGAACCGGAACCCGCAGGGCGGTGCCGTCGAGCTTGCCCTTCATCGCCTCGAGGACGAGGCTGGTGGCCCGGGCCGCACCGGTGGAGCAGGGCACGATGTTGATGGGCGCCGAACGGCCCCGCCGGAGGTCCTTGTGCGGGAGGTCGAGCAGGTTCTGGTCGTTGGTCATGGCGTGGACGGTGGTCATGAGGCCCTTCTCCACACCGAAGGCGTCGTCGAGGACCTTGACCATGGGGACGAA